>JBCCZV010000039.1:0-29679 GCA_039187085.1 Pseudomonadota bacterium | reverse complement strand
CAGCGGCTAGCTCATCAGGAAATTGATTTACTTTTTTTAGATATCCACATGCCCGAACTTACCGGATTGGAGTTGTTAAAAGTATTAAAGAATGTTCCTAAAGCGATTATTATTACTGCTTATCCAGATTATGCCGTTCAAGGTTTTGAGTTGGATGTTATTGACTATCTTATTAAACCAGTAGCAAAAGACCGTTTTATCAAAGCTTTGGATAAACTGCGACAAAGAATGTTAATTGAAAGTTCTAGAAATATTGATGAAAAAAAATTTATTATTTTAAAAGTGGAAAGAGAAAATAGAAAATTTTATCTTGAAGATATTCGTTTTTTTGAAGCTTTTGGCAATTATGTAAAGTTATGGGAAAGTCAAAAAAAAACTCTTATAAACTCAACACTTAAGCAGCTGCTAGTTGATTTACCGAAAAATCAATTTACTCAAATTCATAAATCTTACGTAGTTAATAACTCAAAAGTGAAAGCTTTTGATAAACAAAAAGTAATCTTGATTGACGGTCATCAAATAAAAATTGGCAGTACATTTCGAAAAAAATCAGAAGAAGTGTTTAAGTAAAGATTGCAAAATTTTTACTATTTGTTGTCATTTTGGCTTTCATTCTCTGGCAAATTAAAAATTTTGAAAAAATGTTCGATGTTTCGCTCAATAAGTTTGAGTAAAGCAAAAGCTTTAAAACTTGTAACAAAATTTTATGATTGCTTTTATCAATCTATCTAGTCTGCCTATCTTGTGCCCTAAATGGTTGTGGGCATTGCATTAAATCAAGGATTTCCCTGAAGAGTAACGACTAAAGTACGTGAGTCGCCACGGTTTCTATGTTCACAGAGATAAATTCCTTGCCAAGTACCGAGGTTAAATTCTCCTTGTGTGATGGGAATTGTGATACTTTGTCCTAACAAGCTTGATTTGATGTGTGCCGGTAAATCATCGCTGCCTTCATCAAGGTGTTGATAATAAGGCTCATTCTCAGGAACAAGACGGTTAAAAAAATTCTCAAAATCCAAACGTACCGTCGGATCTGCATTTTCGTTAATTGTTAAGGATGCAGAAGTATGCTGGATAAATAAATGAGCTTGTCCTATTGAAATTTGAAACAATTCGGGTATTTGTTTTACTATTTCATCATTAATTAAATGAAAACCCCTTGGTTTTGGTGACAAGTGAATTGTTTTTTGAAACCACATGCTCACTGTTAAATTCTCTGAGTTAAATGATTACATCAGCCTTTGGCTAAGCCATGTTTAAAACCGATTGCTCGATATTAGTTAATAAAAAATTCTTAGTTTTAATCCTTTAAATTTATTGTATATTGAGTAGTTTTCCTGGTGGAAATCATTTTATGTTTTTAATTTTTATCTTTCAGCAAAAGTATTCTTGTTTTAAAGTCATCATAACTTGAGTAGCAATAACGAGAGCCAAGTATAAATTGATGTTAAAAGTATTGCTATAACTAAAATAGCCACAATTTATAGATGATAATTATTTGTGTTTGTAGTTATTTTCTTTAATAAAAATTATTACATATAAGAAAAAAATCCAATATCACGTTATTTGATGTTCAGCTACACTCGGCCTTTTGGTGTTTTATCGATGAGTGTGACGTATTTGAAACATCATTTAAGAGGCCATTGATGAGAATAAATATAGGAAAAATTTGGCTGATAAGTACCGTATTACTGTGGGGAGTAGCGGCTTCAGCATTTGATTTGGCCCCTAAACTCGAACCCGTTCCATCGATCAGTGATCAAGCGACAAAAATGACCAGTTACTCATGGATTGCTGAAGATGATCGCGGCCGTATTTGTTTTTCAGCCAAAAATCATGGTTTTTACTGTTATGATGGAGCTCATTTAAGACAATTTTTTTCTCGTCGAGCCGTTGGTTTACAGCGAGTCATTAATCATTTTGGGGAGAGTCAACTGCATTTTGCGCATGCTAATCATCTATATCGTTTTGTGGACGATAAGATTGAGCTATTACGTCTACCTTTCTCAAAAATTTTTAAAGAAGATGAAGTGATTCAAGCGCTGTTTGATATTGACCATTTTTCGTATCTAATTTCTACAAATTTTGGCTTGTATCAATTTCAGGACAATCAAGTTATTCCTTTATTTCGTTATCCAAAAGGATTGCGTGTATTATTTGCAAGAGTCAAAGGCGAAAGCTTCGAGCTGGGTACACAAAAAGGCTTATTAATTTTTGATCGCGGTGGTGAACAGAGAAACTCTTACTATACCAAAAAGACGATATACCATATTACTGATGACTTTGTATTATCAAGCAGGGGTGTTTTTCACAAAGAAAATTTGATCAGTGATAAAAGTTTTTTTAGCGCTTATAAGAAAAAAAATGGTGATGTTTTACTGGCTGGTCGTTCTGGTCTTTGCCTGTTTGTTAAAGAAAACTTGATTTGTAATAGTATGAATCAGGACACTGTCTTTCGAGTTTTTGAAGATAGTTACAAAAATTTATGGGCCAGTACTAGTAATGGCTTAAAGTTTTTTGAGCATAGTACTACCCGTTTGATTAGCTATATTGATGGTCTATCCGATAATAATGTGTTTACTTTAGAATTAATGGATAATCAGTTGTTTTTAGGAACAAAAAAAGGCGTTAATCTTTTAAATTTTACAACTTCTAGAATTAGTCTGCTAGATAATACCTCTGACCTTCATGTGACAGCACTTAAAATTTTTAGTGGTTTTTTATGGATAGCCAGTGAAAACAAAGGACTTTTTCAATATGAATTGAAAACTGGCCATCGTACACTCATCAAGGGCTTGGATATGCTTGTCGAATGGTTATCATATGCAGATTCTAAACTATGGATAGGAACACAGAAAAGCGGAATATATGTCTATGACGTTAACGATAACATTTTAAAAAAGCATGCTCATAACGTTATAGAAGGACAGTTAAAAAAAATTACTCATTGTAATAATGCATTGTACGCTAGAGGTTTAAAAGATTTTATTCAATTTTACCCTACTCAGCATATTGTCGATAAAGAACCCGATTCTCGTTATGGTGTATTTACCTGTCATAAAAATGAAATAGTCATAGTAAAAAAAATAAAATTTGGTCATGAACTACAATTTTTGAATAAGCAGGCTAAACCTAGAAAAAGTTTGAATTTAGAAGAAGAAATTTTGGCTATTGTGTCCCAAGGAAACGCATTATGGACCATTCAAAACTCAGGTATTTCTAAGTGGCAACATCAAGCACGTGTTGCGAATTACGCACTGCCATCGTTAAAGCGTTTATATCGCAATCGTATTGTAGCTGACCATCGATATTTGTTTATTGGTTCAGCTAAGGGATTATTGATCATTGACACCCCTGTACTGGAAAAAATTATCGATAAACCGATATCCGTTTTGGCTGATATTGATCAACGTTTTGGTCAAAGAATCATAAAGACTAGAATCAGTAATTTAGCACAATCTAAAAATTTTACATTATTTTTTAAGTATGCAGATCAAGACAGGTTTATGAAACTTCGCAGAGGTGAAAAGATAGTTATTGATGAATCGGCTGACCGCTTTGTAGAGATTAAAGCATTAAGTGGAGCTTATACAACAAAACCTATTTACTTAGATACTTTATCAGGATTAGATACAAGAAAACCATTAGTTGACTCTACTCATTACCCAACACAATCTACTTTTGTTTGGATAAATACTATTTTATTAATTCTAGGCAGCGCGATGATTCTTCGCATGTATAGACGACAAGTACAAACACAAAGTGTTAATCATCAAGAGTCAACAGGAGCGCTGAATTGGCACGATACAACTCTTGTCTCATCTGCTGAAAAACAGATGGATGAGAACGATGAAAAAAAATCTGATATTTTACAAGATCCTAAAAAACTCGCAAAAAAATTAACGGAGATAGAAGCTGGAAAAACAGGGGCTTTGCAGTCAGAAAGAAGAATTATTGAATTCAATCGACTTATACGCACGCATTATCGTACTAAAAATTTACGTGATAATAACAAGGATTACGCAAAAGTTTTAGCTGATAAAATGGGAACCGAAGAGCAAAAACTAAGAAGTTCGTTGCGCCATTTTTTTAATAGTGGCTCTATTCACTTATACATAAAAGTTTATCTTGAATATCTCGATACTATAGAAACCAAAAGAGTAAAATAATAAAGACTATAATCATATCTGAGACGTTAGTTGGCATTGTGCTGTTCATAACTTAATCAGGTTTGTAGAATGAAGATATTGACTTTTTTTTTGCTGTTTTGCATTGGTGTTCTTCGGTGTTACGCGGAAGATTTGCAATTTTATCAATTAGAACTTGAATCAAGTAGCTCAGAAAACCCCGAAAATAGCGATGGTATTTTAACCATCAACCTTAATGATAATTGGTATGTTTTCGCTCCTCTAACGACAATCAGCCAGTTTCAAAATATTGATGAAACTCAACGGTTGAGTAATAGTTTTAGTCCTAACTTTGCTGAAGAGCCTGGAGAGGATATCCTTACTTTTTATAGGATTCAGGCTGTCGATCTTAATACGATAAAAATCATAAATGAAACATTTGGCGAACACATACTAGCAATGGTTGCTGACTTAAATAATTCCGAAGGTGGTGAAGTCAAAAATCAAGTAGAAGAATTTGATGAGGACGCACTCATCATGCATTTAGGTAATGATGAATTTCAATTAATCCTATTAGAAGGTGTCGTTCCTGGCATTGATTTGGAAGATACCGCTATAGTTGATTAGTTTATAGATATAACTTTTTTCGATTTCACGTGATTATCGTGATTTATTAACGATAATCACCATAATCACTGGTAATTTGAGTAGGATTTTAAAATAATTTTTTGTAGCATAGCAATAACACTTTTTTACTCAGGTGAAACTCATGGAAATGTTACTGCCTTTTCTTCAACGAGAAAAAAAACGTAGTTGGCAATCTCAACAGCGGGATGAAGCCACACAGTTAACAATACAGCGACTTTGGAAAGAAATAGAGAAAGTTCCTGATAGGAAAACACAACTTGATAAACTGTCAAAAAAGATGCAACAGCATTATGCCATGCTGGAACGCTTGGCAGGGCATCAATATTATGAGCGCATTCCTATCGAAGCAGCAATAAATGCCATTTATGTGATCGTGGTTTACTTATATGCTGAAATGCGACCTTGTCAAAAAACCATTTACGGCAATGGCTTGGATTTTGACGATTTCTTCTCACCGACTGATGATAACCATGTTATTCATTAAAGTTAAATGATTATTTTATATCATGAAATAACATGTCAACTTCGTCATTATCCGCATTTGTCCCAACAGTGCTTTGTTGGGGTTTACCTCAGAAGATTGCACGGCTAGAATGAGTGGTGTGTTTCAGTTTCTCTTATCAATATTGGAACTTAAACCACACTTTTTAATTTTTAGGCCTGAGACTATCTTTTTTTTCTAATCCCTTCATGTTGTACTTTTAATTGTGTGATAACTTGAAGAGAGGTGTGTTGCTTAAACGCCTGGATAGTTCAGAGAATGCAATCGTGCTTCTTTGCGTGCACGTCACAGCATTTTTTACCTAAGGAAGTCATAATGGGGCCATTTTTTGCTAGCATTTTGCAATTTCCTCTCATCATTATATTGTTCATCTTCCTCGGGTTGATGGTTTACTGGTTACTCATTGCTTGTAATTACTTGTCACTTAAAGTGAGTTATCCGGATAGTGCTCGTACCTCATCTATAGAGCTCCTTTTCAATAAACTCTTTTCTGCTTGGAAAGTAGATCACATACCTGATTCAATTTTTGTAACGGTGTGGTGCATTCAGATGGGTGCGTTAAGCTGGATTTTAGTGAATTTTAATGCCTTTTCGATTGAGCAGTCGACTTTTGAAAACTGGGCGATGAAAACACTTTACTTTTCACTTTCTATTATCTGCACATTACCGCTAGCTTCAAAGTCGACGCAAAAGCTAGCGGCTTTCGTTATTCCATATTTGATGGTATCTAAAAAGAGCTTGATTATGCAGAAGTGCTTGGCTAGTACTAATGAGGTAACTCCTATTTTTGGTAAGATACTCTTCAAAAATAATGGTGTTTGCGCAGAATTAGAAGGGCGCTCTGTATCTGATTATCCGATAGAGGCTGGTGATGAGCTTATGATTATTGATTATGATTGTCAGCACGATTATTTTAAAGTTGTAAAACCAGAAGAAGTATCGACCAGTCACACTTGATGTAATATCATTATGAAATCTATTCGAGTCTTACCTTCTCAGCTTATACAAGAAAGTGATTGGTTATCTTCACTCTCTGGCGACTTAATCCAACGAATACTTGCGGAATCTACGACAAAAAAGTACATAAAAGGTGATTACATTCATTCAAGAGGTGATGAACCAGATGGTTTTTATGGCGTTTTACAAGGAAGAATTAAGATTTGCTCGTTAACCTTTGAAGGAAAAGTATCTACGCTTTGTTTTTTTAGTATTGGGGAATGGTGGGGGGAAATCTCACTCATCGATGATATTGCTCGTACTCACGATGCTATTGCCAATGAAGATACTGAAATTTTGCTGATCTCAAAAAAACTATTTAAAACACTTTATCAACATCATCAGGAATTTAATCACGCTATTAACGTGAATTTATGTCGTCGTTTACGATTGGCTTTAAACCTCATTGAGCAATATACCTGTATGCCATTAACATCTCGATTAGCTTCAAGGTTAGTGGCGGAGTTCAAGCGTAATGAATTAACTTCAAAAAAAATTTCTATTTCTCAACAAGAATTGGCAGATATGCTTGGTGTATCTCGTCAATCTGTATCTAAAATTATGACATTGTGGTCTGAAAATAAAATCATTAAAGTTGATTATCATTCGATAACAATTTTAAATGAGGTTGAATTATCACGAATTGCTGGGCCGCCGCTTATTCCTTTTCGTTAGGCTGGAGAAGTAAAGCCCCATACTAAAAGTCTTAGTATGGGGGGGATTGGAGTTATTCTTCAGTCAATACAGGTTTCGCTGCCGGACTGGAACTTGAAGCTCTTTGGTTTCTCAGAATTGAAGCACCTACATAAGTTTCCTCTTCTGGAGTAGGTGTGCCTAAATAATTAATTTGTTTAATAGCATTTTCATGGCTTGATAAACCTGTTTCATCCAAAGGTTTTGGCTTGGAAACCGGAGCTGTAGCAAAGCCCATGACTCTAACAGCATCGAATTTCTCGGTAGTTTGAGGTTCATCAGGCGAAGGCTGTGCGTTTTGCAGGGTGTCATTGTTAGGAGCGTCATGTCCTGATACTTCTGTCATTATTACAGAGTTAGTAGTGTCTTCCTCAGCCGGTACATTTATAATTTCTGATGGAGTGTCTATAGCCGCAGCTTTAGTGACTTGAGCAGAAGACGATGATGTGCTTGAGGTTGTAGGCAAGCCTTCTACCGGTTCAGCGGAACTTTTGACAGATTTACTCGCTTGCGCTGTCAACTTTTCATGTTCAGTTACACTTGCCTCTGATAAAGGACTTTCTGCAAATGGCACTTGGGTTTCCAGAGTTACTTTTGGCGACTCAACGGGCTGTATAACCGGTTTGTTTGTGCTAACGGGTGCCGATGTTTTCTCTGTAGACTCAGTAACTGCCGCATTACTAGAATCAAGCTCTGAGGCTGGTTGCGATGTTGAACGTTGGAGGTTTGACCAAGGCTCTTTACTTGGATTTGAATGACCATTAAGTAAATTATTGTCTGTAGTGTCAGTACTTGCTACTTCGGTATTCGTTTCTTTTCTTTGCGACCATGTTTTGTCTTTATCCTGCTGACGATGCTTTTTATTGGGGTTTTTGTCTCGTTGAAGGTTTTCAGCGGTGTCTACCGTGCTGTTAGGTTTGAAGTTTTGGTTATTTGTTAAACCCGCTGCTGCACGGCGTTCCTCTCGACTTTGGCGTGGAGTTTTCGTTCTTGTTTCCTCGCGAGACTCTTTTGAGTTAATCTCATTGCGGTTTCTGTGACGGTTCTGCGAACGATTTCTGTTGTTATTATCATCTTTTCTTTGTGTTGATGAAGAACGATTATCACGACGTTGCCGATTGCCATTAGCAGAACGGTTGTGTTGATTTCTGTGACCTCTGGACTGATTAGGGTGTCTGCGTCCTTTGTTATGATGTTGGTTGCGTCGTTTAGGTTTGGTTTCTTCCACTTCTTCTTTGCTACCAAACAAGAAGTTAACAATTTTTTGGATGAAACCTGGACTCTTTTCAGAGCTTGGCTTTTTGACAGTAGCGCTTGATGGTTGGGGCGCAGGTTTTGCTGGCGGTAAAGTTTGAATGACAGGTGTTTCAACAGTTTCCCGAGTAATGGTCGATACTTCGAAGTTGATTTCGCTGGTATCTGTGGAAGCAAGCTTGTAACTGGCTTGTTCGGGTAAATCCTCACTACTACGAATACGTTTAACTTCGTAATTCGGCGTTTCCAAAGAGGGGTTGGGCACGATCACAACACGCGTCTTTTGTCGCTTTTCTATGGCAGCAATGATTTTACGTTTTTCATTGAGCAAAAAAGTCGCAACATCAACAGGTAAATTGGCTTGAATATAAGACGTTGAATCTTTCATGGCTTCTTCTTCAATCAAACGAAGAATGGAGAGTGCTAGCGACTCAACACTTCGAATGCTGCCATATCCGGAACAACGAGGACAAGGAATTTGGCTGGATTCACCTAAACTGGGTCGTAAGCGTTGTCTAGACATTTCCAACAAGCCGAACCGAGATATTCGGCCAATTTGCACACGCGCTCTATCCATTTGAAGAGCATCCCTAAGAACATTCTCGACTTCACGTTGGTTTTTTGAATTGGTCATGTCAATAAAGTCAATGACAATGAGACCTCCAATATCACGTAACCTGAGCTGGCGAGCAATTTCCTGTGCGGCTTCAATGTTGGTGTTGAGTGCTGTTTCCTCAATATCCTGTCCTTTGGTGGCACGAGCTGAATTGATATCAATAGAAATTAGTGCTTCTGTTGGATCAATGACAACAGAACCCCCACTGGGCAATCTGACTTCTCGTTGAAAGGCGGATTCGATTTGCGTTTCGATTTGGTAACGATTGAATAGCGGAAGCTCATCTTGATAAAGTTTAACGCGTTCGGCGTAAGCAGGCCTGGTCAATTCAACAGCACTTTTTGCTCGGCCAAAGGCAGACTTCTCATCAATGATAATTTCACCGATATCAGGCCGCAAGTAATCTCTGATAGCTCGATTGATAACGTCAGATTCTTGAAAAATGAACATGGGTGCTGCGTTTTCTGCGGAGGCTCGTTTAATCGCGTCCCAAGTGTTCAGAAGGGTTGTTAAGTCATATTGCAATTCGTCATCTGAACGACCTACGCCCGCTGTGCGGACAATCAGGCCCATACCTTGCGGCACATCTAGTTTGTTTAAAGCAACTTTTAATGCATCTCTTTCATCGCCTTCAATACGCCTTGATATGCCGCCTGCTCTGGGATTATTGGGCATAAGCACTAAGTAACTACCCGCTAAGCTGATAAAGGTTGTTAATGCTGCACCTTTACTACCACGTTCTTCTTTTTCAATTTGAATAATGAGTTCTTGACCTTCAGATACAACATCTTTGATGTTGGGACGGCCGCGTAAATCGAAATCGCTGGGAAAATAATCGCGTGATATTTCTTTAAGTGGGAGAAAACCGTGCCTTTCAGCACCATAATCAACAAATGCAGCTTCAAGACTGGGTTCGATACGTGAAATCTTACCTTTGTAGATATTCGCTTTTTTTTGTTCTCTGCCGGGAATTTCAATATCAAGGTCGTATAGCTTCTGGCCGTCAACCATAGCAACACGTAATTCTTCTTGCTGAGTTGCATTAATTAGCATTCTTTTCATAGAGCTTTTGTCTCGCTATTAACAAGTTATAAGAACGTCAAACAGGGCGAGATTAAATTGGTGGCAATAACAAAAGATTGACTAACCCAGTCAAATGCATATGAGTACTACTTGGGATATTGATACAAAAAATCTAACTTGTAACAAAACAATTGTTTCAATATATTACTGCAAATAACATTTAAATAATGCAGCAATTAAGAAACCTTCTCAGCACTAACATGACTTATAGGGGAGTGATATTTCACTTCATAAACTTTGGGTTGATTTGCTTGCAATCTGGAGATAAACGGTATTGGCTAATCTCCTAAAAACTCATGCACTCTTGCAATAAGCTTTAAATTCTTGTTACAGCCGGTCTAAAATTACCCGGTTTTACGCCATTTACATTTATTAGAGTCGTTTGATTGTGGGCTTTGTAGTATGATTTTGTGCATTCAACTATCCAGCTTTCAATTCACGACCACCTAAAAGTGTTCTGATAACAATAAATTAATCATGATTTTTGCTTACAAGTGACGCTTTTGAAGCGTCTTATATTCAAACATTAATCAAAATCAGAAAAATAACAAGGAGTTCTCCAAAATTTTTACATGGATGAATTCCTGTTTGGATTATCGACGTTTAAGATGAGCAATGATACACTACGACGCATGAATCATGCCACACAAAATTTTTCTGTTACCTTTGTAGAGGTTGACGAAGACACTCACGGTCAGCGAGTTGATAACTTTCTTATCACACACTTAAAAGGTGTCCCCAAAAGTCGTATTTATCGCATTCTCAGAAAAGGCGAAGTCCGCGTCAACAAAAAAAGAGTAAAACCGGAATATAAGTTACAAAATGGTGATCTGGTCCGGATCCCTCCTGTGCGAATGAGTGAAGCTAACGCACTTCCCAACCGAGAATTGAGTGATGTAAAGCTTCTTGAAGACTGCATTTTATATGAAGATAAAAGTCTAATCGTTATTAATAAACCTTCAGGTATTGCGGTACATGGGGGTAGTGGCCAATCTTTTGGTGTGATTGAAGGTTTACGCGCATTGCGGTCCGATGCTAAGTTTCTTGAACTAGTGCATCGAATTGACCGAGATACTTCAGGTTGTCTAGTGATAGCCAAAAAGCGCTCTATCCTGAAAGGTTTACATCAACAACTTGCAGAAAAAAGCGTAAAAAAACAATATATTGCTATAGTTGATGGTCTTTGGCCATCTAGGCTGGATACGATAAAAGCGCCTCTGTTAAAAAATCAGTTACGTTCCGGAGAGCGAGTTGTAAGAGTTGATGCTGCAGGTAAGCCTTCTATAACAAAATTCCAAGTTTTAGAACAAAATGGCTCGGTTTCTTTGGTCAAAGCTGCGCCTATAACAGGTCGAACTCATCAAATTCGTGTGCATAGCCAGTTCGGAGGAGCTCCGATTCTTGGCGACACCAAATATCAGACACCAGAGCGTTTGGCCTTAGCGAGCAATTTAGGGGTTCGTCGCCTTTGCTTACATGCTTATTCGATTGCGTTTACTTATCCAGGCACATCAAAGCAGGTTGAGTTTTTTGCACCCTTGGGGGGTGAATTAACCGCTATTCTCGATAAGCTGTCTCTAAACGACACTAATCTATTGCGATAAGGTTGACAGAAAAAATATGAAAGCAATAAAAGCGGTTATTTTTGATTGGGATGGTACAGTCATGGATTCAACTCAGCGTATTGCTTCATCTATGCAGTCGACTGCAAAGCGATTAGCGCTGCCACTTCCTTCAACACAACAAGTTCGAGATATCATTGGGCTTTCAATTGATAAAGCCTTTATGGCTTTATTTGGTCGTTTAACAGAAAGTGAACTCAATCTTCTTAGAGAAACCTATCGCATAGAATATGTTGAAAATAATAAAACGCCATCTCCATTATTTGAGGGAGTTGAACAAGTCTTAGAAGAGTTATCGGTTAACTTTAAGTTAGCTGTGGCAACGGGAAAAGGCCGACAAGGTTTGGAGCGTGTGATGGCGGTTTCGAATACCAAGCATTTCTTTCAGGTGACTTTTAGTGCTGACGATGCGGAGTCCAAACCGCACCCTGATATGGTGTTGAAAGTATCGAAAGCCCTAAAACTAGACCCCAGCGAGTGTGTGATGGTCGGCGATACAACGTTTGATATGGAAATGGCTAAGAATGCAGGCATGCAAAGAGTAGGAGTATCTTACGGTGCCCATCAGAGTGACAGATTAGCTGTATTTGATCCTATAGAAATCATTGATGATATTAGAGATCTACCAGGTATCTTGCGGCGTCAAAATATCAATACCTAACATTTGTAGACCTCTAACTACTTGAATAAGTGGTAAGCCAATTAAGGCGGTTGGGTCTGTAGAAATTACCTCCTCAAACAAACTAATACCGAAACCTTCAACTTTGAATCCTCCAGCGCAACCTATAGGCTTTTCTTGATTCACATAAAATTGAATTTGCTTTTCAGTAAGTAAGCGAAATTTTACGTCAACCTGATTATAATTGGAGTAATTTTTTCCCGATTGCTTATTAACAATATGCAAGCTAGTGTAAAAACTGACTTTTTTACCACTAGCTTGCCGAAGTTGTTGAGCTGAAGTTTCAAGATCAAAAGGTTTTTCAATATATTGATTTTGTATAAAACAAGCTTGGTCACTGGCAATAACTAGCGCATTTTGTTCAGAATCTAGTCGATTTATAACCGCTTGTGCTTTTTCCTCTGCTAGCCTTAAACAATAAGAAATAGGTTGTTCGTTTTTTTGCAAGGTTTCATCAATATCGGGTGCATGAGTTGAAAATGTGATGTTTAAACGTTGTAACAATTCAGCTCTGTACTTAGAACTTGAAGCGAGAATAATATTCATTAATAAGGCCTAATTGCGTGGATTCGAATCTTTTTTGTCAATTTAATGATAATAAAGACTGAAAATCGAAATGCAAGAAGTGTGTGTATGACTGACTTTGATGAGTTTACCGTAACATTTTCTTTGACTGTGAGCATATAAATCTATATTATTTTCGCCCTATGAAAAATAGTGGTCTCCCGGAAGATTTTTATCCCTTAAAATTTGCCTCTGCTGAAAAAGAGCTGCAGGGTCAAGTGAGTTTATCCCAATTTCAGCGTCTGTTGCCGTTGTTAGGGAATAGTGAGGGTGATTGTCACTTTGTTTGTTCAGGTCGTTTAGACATGGCTAAAAAGCCAGTGATTGATCTGACTTTGAAAGCTGACTTGATGGTAACCTGTCAGACGTGCTTGGAGGATTTAGCCTTCCCGGTGGATCAAAAAATCACCATCTATCCTGTCTATAACGAAGCACAAGCTGAGAACATTGACCGTGATAGTGAAATTGCTCTGATTGATGATGAAGGCAAGCTTGACTTACTGAGTTATATCGAAGATGAGTTAATTTTGTGCTTGCCCGTTGCGCCTAAGCATGAAGAAGACTGCCTTCCAATAGACCAACTATCATCGGCGGACACAGAAATAACTGAGCAAAAGGAAGAAAGAAAAAATCCTTTCGCTGTATTGGAATCTTTGAAAAAATCGAAGTGAAATTTATATAGGAGTTAGCCATGGCTGTTCAACAAAATCGTAAAACCCGCTCAAAGCGTGGTATGCGTCGTTCACATGATGCACTGACAGGTCCTTCTTTGTCTGAAGATCCAACCAGTGGAGAAATTCATCGCAGACACCATGTGACTGCAGATGGTTATTACAAAGGTAAAAAAGTCATTTAATATCTTAAATGACTAAGCCGTCAAACATGTTTACTATTTCAATCATTTTGGCGACTTTTAATCTATGGCTGTTCTTGCTATAGATTGTATGGGGGCAGATTATGGCCCCATTCCCATTATAAAAGCTAGTGTAGCTCAACTTCACGCCTATCCTGATCTAGAACTTGTTTTAGTAGGTGACTCTACTTTAATTGAAAATGTATTAGTTTCACAAAGTATCTCATCCCGCTGCAGTATTGTTCATGCATCAGAAGTTGTTACCATGGAAGATTCTTTATCTTCCGCACTTCGGCATAAGAAAGATTCCTCAATGCGGGTAGCTTTACAGCTACTAGCTGAGCAAAAAGTACAAGGCGTGGTAAGCTGCGGGAACACCGCCGCTTTAAGTGGACTGGCCCGATATGTCATAAAAATGTTACCTGGTGTTGATCGTCCTGCTATTATTGCGCCTTTGCCTTCGAGAACAAAAACGGTATATGTTCTTGATTTGGGGGCAAACGTTGATGTGGACTCAGAAACTTTGTTTCAGTTCGGGATTATGGGCAGTTTGGTTTGTTCATTGATGTCTGGTAGAGATAACCCACGTGTTGGTTTGCTCAATGTGGGTGTTGAAGCAATTAAAGGCAACGATCAGGTTAAACAAGCTGCTAGGCTTTTGGAAAGTTGCTCAGATATTAATTATTGCGGTTTTGTCGAAGGGCATGAAGTCTATCAAGGTGATGTTGATGTAGTCGTTTGCGATGGTTTTGTAGGCAATGTCCTGTTGAAAGCCAGTGAAGGGTTAAGCAACCTCATTTTTTCTCGTTTAAAAGCCTCTATTGACCAGTCATGGCTATTACGGACACTTCATTCTGTTCTAAAAAAACCATTCCAAAACCTCTCTCATGAAATGAACCCCGACTTACGTAATGGAGCAAGTCTTATAGGCTTAAATGGTGTTGTTGTTAAAAGCCATGGTAGTGCTAACAAGAAAGCTTTCGAATCGGCTATTGCAACGGCTATTGACGCCACTTCACAACGTTTGCCTGAACGTGTTCGGCTTGAAATAGAAAAGTCGCAATTAAATAGGGCTTTGTTTTGAAATATGCAAAAATATCGGGTACGGGTAGCTATCTTCCTAAAAAAATTTTAACGAATTATGATCTTGAAAAACTTGTAGAAACCAATCATGACTGGATTCTTGAGAGAACGGGTATCATTCAACGGCATATCGTAAGTGATGATGAAACTACCGTTAGTATGGGGGTGGAAGCTTCGTTGAAAGCGTTAGAAGCAGCTCAGTGTGAAGCCAATGACATTGATTTGGTTATTGTTGCTACGCTAACGGCTGATCATACTTTTCCTACCGCGGCTTGCATGATTCAAAAAGCGTTAGGAATAGAAAAAGCCGGTGCCTTTGATGTAGGAGCAGCGTGCGCAGGGTTTGTCTATGCATTAAGTGTTGCTGATAAATTTATACGCGCTGGAGATTGCAAAAAAATATTGGTCGTAGGCACTGAAGCAATGAGTCGAGTTACAGACTGGCAAGATAGAGCCACATGCGTTTTATTTGCGGATGGTGCGGGTGCAGTTGTTTTGGAAGCCAGTGATGAGCCCGGCATATTATCGACACATTTGCATTCTGATGGTGGCTATGACGAATTGCTATTTTGTGCGAACCCTACAGTCAGATCTCCCTTTAATCCAAAACAGACATCGATTGATTCACCCGCTATTCAAATGCGTGGTAACGAAGTCTTCAAGTTAGCAGTAAACACGTTAAGCGAAGTGGTTGATGAAGCGCTACAGAAAAACAAGTTAACCAGTGAAGATATTCATTGGCTAATTCCTCACCAAGCAAACATGCGCATTATTCAAGCAACGGCAAAAAAATTGAAAGCTCCTATTGAAAAAGTGGTTGTGACGGTGCATAAGCAAGGCAATACTAGCAGTGCTTCAATTCCTTTAGCACTTGATGAAGCAGTAAGAGATGGAAGAGTTCAACGAGGGCATAAAATTTTAATGGAGTCTTTTGGTGGTGGTATTGTGTGGGGTGCCACACTGATAGCGTATTAAATCATCATGAAAGCTCTATAAGGGTTAATTTAATTAGTTAGGCATGATTAGAATGAGTAAAAAAGTTGCGTTACTGTTTCCGGGACAAGGCTCCCAAAGTGTTGGCATGTTTAAAGACGTCTATGAAAATTTTGAGGATTTTCGAAAAAACATTCAAAAAGCATCAGACGTCTTAGCTTATGATTTATGGGATATCATCCAAAATGGTCCAGAAGACAAACTAAATGCGACGCAAATTACGCAACCCGCGCTTTTAGCTTGTGAATATGGCATCTATCAACTGTTGAAGCCTCATTGGGAAACCGAAATAGCGATTATGGCTGGACACAGTTTAGGTGAATATAGCGCTTTAGTTTGTGCAGGCGTTTTAGCTTTTGAAGATGCGCTACATTTGGTTCAGTTGAGAGGTGAGTTAATGCAATCTGCAGTACCTCTTAATACAGGAGCCATGGCTGCTATTTTGGGCCTTGAAGATGCAGCAATTCTTGAGGCTTGCCAAAAAGCGAGTGGAACAGGTGTAGTAGAACCTGCAAATTACAACTCTCCCGGTCAAGTGGTCATTGCTGGGAATTCTGAAGCGGTGAATCTAGCTATTGATTTGTGTAAATCATCAGGCGCTAAAAAAGCGATGTTATTAAATGTTAGTGTTCCTTCTCATTGTGCGTTAATGAGGCCTGCGGCAGACGCTTTGGCAAACCAAATAAAAGAACTTTCATTTAGTGCTCCTCAATATCCTGTTATCAACAATGTTGATACGCTTATCGAGCAGACGCCAGAAAGAATTCAAGATGCCTTGATTCGCCAGCTTTATTGCCCTGTTAAATGGACAAATACGATGCATAAGTTGTTAACGGAGGCTGATACTTTCATTGAATGTGGTCCAGGAAAAATTTTGGGCGGTTTAATGAAGCGTGTTGATAGAAAACGCCAGGTGCTACCTACAAATACTTTAGAAAGTCTGCAAGCCTTACTCAACGCATCATAGTTTATTTTCGTCTATGAAAAATTCATAAAAATATAAACGGAGACCTAATATGACCGAAAATCGTCGTATTGCATTGGTAACTGGAGCTACACGAGGAATTGGCAACGCCATTGCAAAAAATCTCGCAATGAATGGATTTGTCGTTATCGGTACTGCAACTTCAGAAAATGGTGTTTTATCTATTCAATCAGAACTCGATGCTCTTGGCAGTGAGCATTTAGCGGCTCGATTAAATATCACGGAAGACGGTTCAATTGATGCTCTTTTAAAAAATATCAAAGAGAAATATGGCAAATCTCCAGAAGTTTTGATTAATAATGCTGGTATCACCCGAGATAACTTGTTCTTAAGAATTAAAGAGTCTGAATGGGACGATGTAATTCTAACGAATTTAAAAGGCGTTTTTACCCTTACTAAAGCCTGCATTAAAAGCATGGTAAAAGCACGTTGGGGGCGTGTTATCACCATCGGTTCGATTGTTGGCACAACAGGTAATCCTGGACAGACCAATTATGCTGCAGCCAAGGCAGGTGTGGTCGGTTTTTCTAAGTCTTTAGCACAAGAATTGGGAAGCCGGGGCATCACAGTGAATGTCGTGGCTCCTGGTTTTATTGAAACAGAAATGACACAAAATTTGCCTGAGAATGTCAAAGATACGATGCTTCGCAACATACCATTAGGTCGGTTTGGCCAAGTTGAGGAAGTGGCTAATATGGTCCATTTTCTCGCCTCTGAGCAAGCTTCTTATGTTACAGGCTCAACACTTCATGTTAACGGTGGATTACACATGGAATAAAGTCAGTTAACCTTGTAAAAACTAACAAAGTTTTGATATTACATCAGTAAATAGTAGAATGGCTGCATATTTTATAAGCCTTTTACACGAGCAAAGCATGAATATACTTGCATCTTTGCCAAGTTTGAATAAACTAGCGATGCGACTACATAAGTCGCAATAATTTGGAGGATACATTTAGTCATGAGTACTATAGAAGAGCGCGTTAAAGCGATTGTCGTTGAGCAACTTGGAGTTAAAGAAGACGAAGTTTCACCAGAGGCATCGTTCGTTGATGATTTGGGAGCAGACTCTCTTGATACCGTTGAGTTAGTAATGGCATTAGAGGAAGAGTTCGATACTGAAATTCCTGATGAAGAAGCTGAAAAAATCAGCACTGTTCAAGCCGCTGTAGAATACATTAAAGCTCACGTCGAAGAAGCCTAAATACCAAACGGCTGTCCTGTCGTAAGCGTGCTCGTCTCCCTGCAAAGCTGGGGGACGCGTGTAGTGGTAAGAAGTCATTATCCGCTTCTCGATTCGCTGGAGGATGCTTTCATATGAAGCGACGCGTCGTCGTTACTGGCATCGGTTTGGTATCCCCTCTTGGGTTAACCGCCAATGAAACTTGGAATGCCTTATTAAAAGGTCAAAGCGGAATTGACGAAATTTCCAGCTTTGATACTTCTTCATTTTCTGTAAAAATTGGTGCAGAAATAAAACAATTTGACCCTCTCTCTTATTTTTCAAGCAAAGAATTGAAAAAAATGGATCGTTTCATTCAGCTAGGCGTTGTTGCTAGTGAAGAAGCCATCAAAGACAGTGGTTTAGAAATTAACGATCAAATCGTATCTCGTTTCGGTGTGCTCATCGGTTCGGGTATCGGTGGTTTGGGGACCATAGAAAATACCGTCAATACATTAACGGATTTAGGTCCTCGCAAAATATCACCATTTTTTGTCCCAGCTTCAGTCATCAATATGGTTTCTGGCTATGTTTCTATGAAGTATGGTTTAAGAGGCCCCAATTTGGCAGTAGCTACTTCATGTTCATCGGGAGCGCATTCTATCGCCATGGCATCTCGCATGGTAGCTTACGGTGATGCTGATATCATGTTAGCTGGTGGTGCAGAATCGGCTATAGTACCTATTGGCTTAGGCGGTTTCTCAGCTGCTCGCGCCTTATCAAAAAGAAATGATGAGCCTGAAAAAGCCAGCCGACCTTTTGATTCGGAACGCGATGGATTTGTTCTTGGTGAGGGCTCTGCCATTTTGGTTCTAGAACCTTATGAGCGAGCTAAGCAACGTGATGCACGCATTTACGGAGAGATTACTGGGGTTGGTATGTCGGGTGATGCTTATCATATCACCATGCCTCATGAGCAAGGCGAAGGTGCAAAACTTGCTATGGAAGCAGCTTTGAAAGAGGCAGCTTTGGGAGCAGCTGGTATTGATTATATTAATGCCCATGGGACTGCAACCGTATCAGGTGATGTGGCCGAAAGTCTCGCTATTGAAAAGCTTTTTGGTTCAGATACACCGAATATTCCTGTGAGCTCAACAAAATCTATGTTAGGGCACTCTTTAGGGGCGACAGGAGCTGTCGAAGCAGCTATCAGTTTGATGTGCATTCAGGATAATGCTATTCCTCCTACAATCAACCTTGATAACCCCGATCCGGAATGTCGTCTTAAACATGTTGCAAATACTGCCCGTTCAGTCGCTGTTAATCGTGTGCTGAGTAACTCTTTTGCATTCGGCGGTACTAATGTTAGTTTGTTGTTTCAGTCTATATAATCGCTCAAATGCCAAATGAGCCTATCACTACACCAATACACTTTCCCATTTTAATTAATGGAGTGAAAACCTCGCATATCTATGTCATGGATAGAGGGTTACTTTATGGTGATGGACTCTTCACTACTTTGGCTGTTAAGCGCGGCAAGCCTATTCTTCTTGACAGACATTTAGCAAGACTAGAAACCGATTCGAAGAAATTACGTTTGAGCTTAGATCTATCTTTAGTTATCGAAGAGATACATCTGTTATTGAAAGGTTTTTACGAGGATGCAGTATTACGGATTACGGTAACCCGCGGAGAAGGGCAGCGTGGTTACAGAATTCCAGTGGAGACGACGACGACCCGAATTTTGTCTTTGAATCCGTTTCCGACGGTACATGTGCCAGAAAAGGGTATCAATCTTCGTGTCTGCGACACACGTCTATCGCGTCAACCTCGGTTATGTGGTATTAAACATTTGAACCGTTTGGAACAAGTAATTGCACGTTCAGAGTGGTCTGATCCTTTTTTTCATGAGGGATTGATGTTTGATGATAATGATTTGTTAATTGAAGGTACTATGTCTAATGTTTTTCTTGCTTTTGATATGTCATCAATCATCACTCCACGCTTACAAGAATGTGGCATAAAGGGTGTCATGCGAGAAGAAGTTATTCATTTAGCTAAGCAACGGGGTGTTGACGTTTATGAAGAAGAAATTTCTCGCCATGACTTGGTGAAAGCCAAAGAAATATTTATGACGAACTCCATTATTGGCGTGTGGCCTGCGCAAACTTGCTTAATCGGTGAAAATTCTCATTTGAAATTCACACCTCACTGGGGACTAGAGTTTAGAAAAATGATTCAGGAATTAATGCAATGAAAAAACTTTTTTTACGTTTAACGTTTGTTTTTTTGTTGGTTATGAGTATTTTGGTCATTTACTCCTATACCGAATATCAGCGTTTTTTACAGACAAATATTGCTGTGTCAGAAATTCAAACTGAGCTGGAAATATTGAGTGGAGATACAGTCAATTTATTAGCTGAGCGTTTACAACAACAAGGTATTATTGATAATGCTTTGTTATTTAAAGTCATGGCAAGAATATCTAAACAATCCCAAATTAAAGTCGGTTTGTATGATATTAATTCATCAATGACGCCTCAAATTTTGCTTAAGCATTTGATCTCAGGTAAGGTGAAGCAGTTTTCTGTAACTTTTATTGAAGGATGGCGGTTTAAAGAGTGGCGTACTCATTTAGACGGTATACAAGAGATAGAAAAAACACTGAGTGGTTTTTCTGACAAAGAAATCATGAAACTACTTGGAGAACCAGACTTACATCCGGAAGGTATGTTTTTCCCCGATACTTACGCTTTTGAAAATAATACAAAAGACATTACGATTTTAAAAATGGCTCGAGAAAGGATGAAGCAGTTTATTCAAAAAGAATGGCCTAATCGCTCTGAAAGTTTACCTTATGACACACCTTATGAAGCATTAATTATGGCTTCTATCGTAGAAAAAGAAACTGGAGCACCTGAGGAGAGAACAAAAATTGCGGGTGTTTTTGTGAGTCGACTTGAAAAAAACATGCGCCTTGAGACAGACCCAACAGTCATTTATGGAATTGGGGACAATTTTGATGGTGATATCAAAAGAAAACATCTTCGAGAATATACGCCCTATAATACGTATCGCATTAAAGGTCTTCCTCCCACCCCTATCGCAATGCCTGGTGGAGAGTCCATAAAAGCGGCTTTGCATCCAGCTATCGGAGATTATTTATTTTTTGTTTCAAAAGGTGATGGTACGCATCAGTTTTCCACCAATTTAAACGATCACAATAAAGCCGTTAGAAAATATCAATTACGAAAAACAAATCCTTAAAATTTTTATGCAAAAATCAAAATTCATTAGCCTTGAAGGTGTGGAAGGCGCTGGAAAATCCACGGCCTTGGATGTCATTGCCGAGTATTTGGAACAGCAAGATGTAGCACATATTGTTACGAGAGAGCCGGGAGGCACATTACTCGGAGAAAAAATCCGAGAACTCTTATTAACGTCTTCATCAGAAGTGATTGTGCCTGACGCAGAATTACTATTAATATTTGCCGCACGCATTCAACATGTTGAAACGGTGATTAAACCAGCATTAGCGCGAGGAGAGTGGGTTATTTCTGATCGCTACCTAGATGCTTCTTTTGCATATCAAGGTGGTGGACGTAAAATTGCTTTCGAAAAAATTGCAAACCTAACAACTATGCTTGATATTTTGCCAACAGATATCACGATTTTTTTAGATGTTGATGTGCAAACGGGAATGCAACGGGTGCAAAAACGAGGCGCAAAAGATCGTTTTGAGCAGGAAGATATCCCGTTTTTTCAACGGGTAAGAGACGCCTATTTACAACGAATCGAAGAAGAGCCTCAGCGATTTTTAATGATAGATGCGTCAGCAACACAAGCAATGGTCAGAGTAAATATTGAAAACGCTATGCGAACTCTAACCCAATGAATTTTTACAGGCTTAAAAATTCGCTGTTTGAGAAAGTAATGCCTGAAAAGGTTAAATGAGCTTATGAGTGTGAAATATATAGACGATGCTGTTTCTAACTGGCATAAGAAGCCATTGCAAAACTTAAGCAAGCTATTTCGCCAAAAGCGATTAGGCCATGCTACGCTGATACAAGCTCCGGAAGGTGTTGGGGCATTAAGCTTTGTGTATCAATTAATTGAAGCCGCATTATGCCAAAATCCTAAAGATTTTCTTGCGTGCAAAAAGTGTAAAGATTGCTTATTGTTCGAATCTAATAATCATCCTGATGTTTATCAGTTAGCTATTCCTGAATCGAAAAGCACGATCGGTGTTGATCAAATTCGAGAGCTGACGCGATCGCTTGCGAATACTGCACAAATCAATCTGTCAAAGTTTGCCATTATTGACCATCTGGGTGGTTTAACACTCGCGGCTGCTAACGCTTTATTAAAAACCCTCGAAGAACCAACGACGGATACTTATCTTTTTTTGTTAAGTGATTTGCAGTTTTCTGCATTGCCAACGATCCAAAGTCGTTGTCAACGTTGGGTTTTAGATACGCCTAGACATGAAGTGGCTGAGCGCTGGTTACAACAGCAATGTATAATGAGTCATCCCCAAGATCTAATAAAAGCATTGGCTTTAGCAGGTGGTGGGCCGATAAAGGCTAAAGACTATTTAGAAAACAATATTTTTGAATGGTTAACTCCTCTGTTGTTGGGCCTTGAAAAAGGAGAGAAAGAGAGTTGTGTTTTGAGTCTCAGTACTTTGGTACCTAAAGGGGCTGAAGTTGAGGTAGGTAATTGTTTGATCGGCTGGATTGATTTTATTTTGAAAGCACGCCACAAGGGTCAGCAATCGCATGAAAAAGCAGAGTTTTACGCCAACTTGTCAATCAATGATGCAATCTCAGATATACAGTGGTTTAACCTTCTTGAAAAAGTGTTGAATATAAAGCAACTAATGCAGCGAACAGGAGCCAATAAAGTCATGCTGCTTGAGCAACTGTTAATAACTTGGTTTGAAATGACCACAAGTCGCCCAGTAGGTTGCTAAAATAATTTTAGGTGCCGCTTAAACATTAGGACAGAAAAATGAGCCAAGCGAAGAAGTCCGCAAAACCGGGTATTTTATCACTGACAATAAAGGATAAAGCTGTACTCTATGCGGCATATATGCCTTTTATTGAAAACGGTGGTTTATTCATTCCTACTAATAAACAATATCGAATTGGTGACGAAGTTTTTATGCTTCTGACTCTCATGGAAGAGAAAGAAAAAGTCCCTGTGGCTGGCAAAATTATTTGGATTACACCAAAAGGAGCACAGGGCAATCGGGCTGCAGGAGTGGGTGTTCAATTTAGTAATCAAGATAATGGCCAAGCTCGTACAAAAATAGAAACTTATCTTGCTGGTGCGTTGGAGTCTGAGCGGCCTACTCACACGATGTAGCCTCTCGAAACCTTGTTTATTGTATTATTTTTGGGGACGAAAAGTGATAGTTGATTCTCATTGCCATTTGGATCGTTTAAATTATAATGAAGAATTTCCAGATTTAGAAGCTGTTATGCAACATGCAAAAGCCTGTGATATAGGTTTTATGCTATGTGTTGCTGTAACCTTGGAAGATGTTGAAGGTTTCAAAGTTTTATCACAAAAATATTCTAATCTCGCTTTTTCAGCGGGTTTGCACCCTTTAAATGAAGTCCCTGTTGAACCCAGTTTCGGTGACTTTAAACAGGTTGCGTCGTGGGATAAAGTCATTGCTGTGGGAGAGACAGGTTTAGATTATTACTATGACTCTGTACCAAAATCATTGCAGATAGATAGATTCAAAAAACAGATTCAAGTGGCTAGAGCGATTAAAAAGCCTTTAATTGTTCATACGCGAGATGCTCGGGCTGACACCATACGTGTTTTGCAAGATGAAAAAGCTCAAGAGGCAGGTGGTGTCTTACATTGTTTTACAGAAAGTCTGGATATGGCGATGGAAGCACTAGAGCTGAACTTCTATATTTCCTTTTCAGGTATATCAACGTTTCGCAATGCTGCCGATTTACGCGAAGTGATCAAGGCGTTACCCATTGAAAAAATTCTTGTAGAAACAGACTCGCCTTATTTGGCACCCGTTCCCTTCAGAGGTAAACCCTGCGTACCTGGGTATACGAAAATCGTTGCGGAACAAGTTGCAGCGAGCAAGGGTATGAAGGTCGAAGATGTCGTGAAAATTACGACGGAGAACTTTGAACGCCTGTTTGACCTTAAGGTTACGGATTAATAAATTTTATGTATCAATGACTTAGGTTTAGTGCGGATAAAAAAATACCCGGCATCAAGAATACACCGGGCTAGGGAAATTGGTTAAATTTTTATATTTCTGAGATGATTTTTGTTGGCAACTTCTCAGAAAGAGCATTAACCCATCAGTTACTTTAGAGTTTAGAAGTAATGCATCAAAATGCTGAACTGTTTCACGGTTTCTTGATGTAATGTGATTTGCGTCACAAAAGTGCATTCAGTTTTAATGTCAAGAGTATAACCAATTTAGGTGTTTATACGTATTTCTTCTAATTTGGCTCTTTACACGTTATCTGATGCTCTGGATACTACAATTTAACAATGATGCTTATCAAAGTTTCAGCAACCTTGTATTTGGCGTTCGTCAAATCTTTAGCTTTGCGACACGTTTTAAATCACTTTATTTTTTACCACCCTATTTTGTCTTATGAATCAAAGAAATGAGAGATAACAATGAGTAACAACACCAAATTAAATCACTGGGACGATATTTTGTTACTAGAAAGTTGTTTTAGTGAAGAAGAGCGGATGGTTCGGGATACTGCTAAGCAGTTTGCTCAAGAGAAATTAATGACACGTATCGTTAAAGCGCACAGAGACGAAAGCTTTGATGCCAATATCATGCGAGAAATGGGTGAGTTGGGACTATTAGGCGTAACCTTAAAAGGTCATGGTTGCGCCGGTGCAAGTTATGTGGCTTATGGCCTCGTTACCCGCGAAATTGAACGTGTTGATAGTGGTTACCGCTCAGCCTTGAGTGTACAGTCTAGTCTAGTTATGTACCCTATTGATCGATTTGGAACAGAAGCTCAAAAGGAAAAATATTTACCTAAACTGGCTTCCGGGGAGTGGATTGGCTGCTTTGGATTAACAGAACCTGATAGTGGCTCTGATCCAGCCAGTATGGCCACTCGAGCGCGTCGAGTAGACGGCGGCTTTCGCTTAACCGGTAATAAAATGTGGATAACCAACTCTCCCATTGCTGATGTTTTTGTGGTTTGGGCCAAAGATGATCATGATGATATTCGGGGATTTATTCTAGAAAAAGGCATGCGTGGGCTAAACACACCAAAAATTGATGGAAAATTTTCTTTGAGAGCTTCTATCACGGGTGAAATAGTCATGGATAACGTTTTTGTACCTGAAGAAAACTTGTTTCCTGATGTTAAAGGGCTAAAAGGTCCTTTCATTTGCTTAAACATGGCTAGGTACGGTATTTCGTGGGGCGCGTTAGGGGCTGCAGAATTTTGTTGGCATGCTGCATTAAATTATGCTTTGGAACGTAAACAATTTGGAAAGCCTTTAGCCCAAATGCAACTTATTCAAAAGAAGTTGGCCGATATGCAAACTGAAATTGCTTTAGGTTTGCAAGCCTCGCTTCAAGTCGGTAGATTGATTGATAAAAATGTATATGCACCAGAAATGATATCGCTAGTTAAGCGAAATTCATGTGGTAAAGCATTAGATATAGCACGTAATGCTCGGGATATTCATGGCGGTAACGGAATTAGTGATGAGTTTCATGTTATTCGTCATTTGATGAATCTAGAAGCGGTTAATACCTACGAGGGTACTCACGATATACATGCGCTTATTCTAGGCAGAGCTCAAACAGGTTTACAGGCTTTTTTCTAAAAATTGCTCATTTTCAAGCATGTTACAATTCTCATAATAAGCATTGAGTCCAAATATTCGTTATCATTGACTTAATAAAAGGCTCTCTCACCTTTCTATGGTGTTTTAAAAAGTATTTTTTATATTCTTTTCAAAAGCCGATGAAAGTGTAATAAGTAACAGCAAAAGTTAAATAAAAGGTTGCCGTAACGAGAATTACATACTTTGTTACCTTTATTTTTCTCGGTAATATGCTGAAATAAAGCAAAAACTTGATTAAAAACGAACTTATCAGCTTCAAAGCAGACAGAATAATTTTGAGACTGTCTATGGATAGACTGCAGAACGCAGTATTGTCTTTTTAGAAGGGTTTCCTTATGCTCATAATTAAGAAATAGAGAGATAAATAGACGGAAAACTGGTAGTTCGTGATTTTTAAATGACTAACACTAGTAAGATTTTTGCGAAAACTCCTCGTATCTATCATCATAGAGTATATTAGAGCAAACTATTTATATTTTTAGAAATGATTGTGCCGCTGGCTTTAGCATGCTGGCGGTAGGTCAAAACCAGGAAAATGACTATGCAAAAAGCTAAAACACGCATTGCGATTCTCACGGCTTTGATTGGGTTTTCGCCTTTTTTGGCAGCAAACCCAACAAAAGCCGAGCAACAAGATATTGAAAACCAATCCGTCCCATCTGAACCGCCAAATTTAGTCCCAGAAACTAAGCATCGTCATACTGCTAATATTATTAGAAGCTCATTAGCTCAGCAGCACTTGAAAAAAACCTACATCAATAACCAAGTATCCGCAGCACTACTTGATGAACTTATTGATATGCTCGATGGCAATAAAAGTTATTTCTATGCTGCGGATATTATGAGTTTTGAAAAATATCGCTACAAGCTTGATGATTCCCTGGCAAATGGTAATGTGAATGAAGTGTATGATATTCACTATTTGTTTATGAAACGTTGGCTAGAAAGGTATGATTTTGCTTTAGCGCAACTCGAATTACCTTTCAGTTTTGAAAAAGACGAATCTTATTTTTATGACCGCTCTGAGTCAGAGTGGTTTGATACAGAAAAACAAATGAATGCACATTGGCGCAAGCGAGTCAAAAATGATGTGCTCAACTTAAAATTGGCAGGGAATGATATTGAAAAAATTAAGAGCTTGCTAAAAAAGCGTTATAATTTTGCCAAAAGACGTATTGTTCAAACCAATAATCAAGATGTCTTTAACATCTATATGAATGCGTTACTGACAACTGTAGAGCCGCACACTTCTTACTTGTCCCCTCGTAGCGCTGAAAACTTTGATATCGATATGAGTTTAAAGTTACAAGGTATCGGTGCGGTGCTTCAATCCGATGATGTTTATACCAAAGTGGTCAACCTCATACCGAAAGGACCGGCTGATAAATCAAAAGAAATTCAAGCTGATGATAAAATTATTGCTGTTGGTCAGGGTGATAATGGTGATTTGGTCGATATTGTAGGTTGGCGTCTTGATGACGTAGTTGCATTGATTCGCGGTGAAAAAGGCTCAACTGTGCGTTTGGAAATTATACCTAAAACTGCGGGTGCTGATGCGCGTTCTAAGGTAATTACCATTGTTCGTGAGGAAATCAAGCTAGAAGAAGAAGCAGCCAAATCTGAAATTATTGAGATAGAAAGAAATGGCTTAAAACTTCAGGTTGGCGTGATAACTTTGCCAAAGTTTTACATTGACTTTGAAGCTTATCACCGTGGTGATAAAAATTATCGAAGCACGACACGTGACATGCGTAAAATTCTTGAGGAGTATAAAGAAAAAGACGTTGATGGCGTTGTTGTTGATTTAAGAAACAATGGTGGTGGTTCACTGATTGAGGCCACTCAGTCTACAGGCTTATTTATTGCTGAGGGACCAATTGTACAAGACAAAAATCTTCTCGGAGAGGTACAAATTCACAAAGATTATGATTCATCTATCGTATGGGATGGCCCACTTATGGTCGTTGTGAATAGTTTAAGTGCTTCGGCGTCTGAAATATTTGCTGCTGCAATCCAGGATTATGGACGCGGCTTGATTGTAGGTTCGCAAACTTTTGGTAAAGGAACTGTGCAAAGCGTGATGAACCTTAACCGTTGGATGCCCAACCCAACAGCCAATTTAGGCCATCTTAAGTACACGGTTTCGAAATTTTATCGTGTTACTGGTGACAGTACTCAACACAAAGGTGTTATTCCGGATATTACATTTCCTGATATCTTTGACCGCAACGAAGTTGGTGAGAGTTCAGCAAAAAATGCTTTACCTTGGGATCAAATAAAACCCGTATCACACAAGGTTTACAAGGATATTACGCCTTATCTTGATGACTTGGGTCGTTTGCACAAAAATCGCACCAATAAAAATGTTGATTATCAATACTTTCTTGATGAAATTGAACATTATCGTAAACTTGGAGAGCGTAAATCTATTTCTTTAAACGAGAAACAACGTAAACTGGAACGAGACAAACTGTCTGATGAAAAGCTCGCACGAGTTAATCAACGTAGAAAGGACAAAGGCCAAAAAGCGCTGGAAAGCCTAGAGGATATCAAAGAAGAAGATGAAATTGACGTTATAAAAGATGAATCAGTGGAGCTGCTTAGTGATTTTATCACGCTCAAAAGTGGTGCTAAATACGTTATAACGGGTAACAAGCAACAAACCTTTCCTGTAGAAAATTAGCTTTAAAGGCCAAACTTAACCAAGGCGACTATTAAGTCGCCTTTTTTTTTCTTTTTGTAAAAAAGTTAAAGCTATAGCAAGAGCCTTTATTGTCTTTCGATAGTCTACAATGACCTTTTCATCCAACTTCCAAGCATTCGTGGTGTTGTCAGCATAAATTAAAGCTCTTGGCTGCTGCCCTAAGTTAATGGAGTTTAAAAGAAACTCTTTGATAAATTCGTCTTCTTGTATACATTGAGGAAGTTTAGGCCAAAATCTTTGATGTTTTTCAATAGAAAATTTGGCGAATGAAGCTTTTTCATAAAACTGTTTCAAGCTTAACGCTTTCTCAAAATCAACTTGAAAACGTTTCAAGGTCGAGTTGTTATCACAACCTAAAGCATAAAATGCTGATGCTTTTTGGGTTTTCCTGTCAATCATCGCAAAAATAATACGATCAATGTAAAGCTCTTGATGAGCAAACTCCGTCCATAATTTGATTAAGGCACTCATGGGACCGAAATCGCTTGGTGATTTTGATATGTCAGTGGCAAACTTGATGACTTTATTCATATCATAAGCGGGGCGTGATGAGTAGGATTTAGGCTTTTTCGCGGAGTTATCTGAAGGTTTATCATGTGTTGTAACGACGCTGGGCTTTGAAGCTTTCCGTTTGACTGATTTGGGCGTATTTTTTGTTTCCTTAGGTAATTTATGGGGAGCGCGACTGGGAAGCAACAAATGGCATAAAGCAGGATTCATTCTAACTTGAGGGTAGGTAGCAGAAATTTCAAGAATTGAATCATTGAGTGATTGAAGCACCTTTTGTTGAGATAACTTAAACTGTGAACAGCAAATCAGAATTGATTTAACGGATTTACGCGGATAATAGTATTGGAAAATCGATTCTGTGATTTTGTAGGTAAAGAATAATTTTCCAGATGATGTAGATAGCCAATTTGATGTTAATGAGGATGTTGGTGAGCTTTTTATACTAAAAATATCTTTAAGCTCACCAATATTAGGTCCTTTATTATCAAAATATTGAATTAAAATAGATGGAAGTATGTTAGAAATAGCAGAGTTTAGGACGCAATTCCCAATAGTATCACCAAAAATCGCATTTTCAATCGTTTTGCTTTTTAGAGGGTAGAAGTGATTGTATGCCTCAAAACCTTTCAAGGTTTCTGAAAAAGAGTAGGCGAGTATCCAATAAATAAAGTTTATTAACAAAGCACCGGTTTTAAGTTCTTTGTCAACTTTTCCTGTCTGTGAGCGGCTCAAATTT
>JBCCZV010000038.1:0-30438 GCA_039187085.1 Pseudomonadota bacterium | reverse complement strand
CAAATATTCGACCTAATTTACCGGCATATCCTTGGGCTGTTGGATAAAAACTTGGTTCTTTGCCACAAGCTACTTTTAAACACTCTATAACAACATTGGAGCAATTATATCTTGCTAATTGATATTTTGGAGTGCTGCGTTGTAAATCTAGTATATAATTCTCAAGTGCTTCTTCATCGATGTTATCGTTGATTACGATAGTGATAGGCTGACGTCGGCCTTCTGCAAGAATATCTTCTTTTAGTTCTGACACGAATAAACCAGGGTGGCTGGTTTTAATTTTTAGATCTTTTTTTCCAGCATCATTCTCTGGCCAAAAACTCACATAGTTATTTCCGTAGGTTAGAGAAGTATGCCCTACCATATTGCCACTAGGCGGCCAAACATGAACTTTTAACATTGATTTCTCCTTGTTCTTTGAATTTTATTTTTTACATTCAGTCATACTTACTTGAAAACACAGGCAATACGTTTTGAAAATCATAAAAATATGGATTCGTGATTCATGAATGGGTTATACCAATTTTTAATTTGATAAACTAGAGGGTGTAATTAAAAAAATAAAATAATGGTGTAAAGTTTTTTTGATTTGTAAAAAATATTTGCATTTTTTACATGCGTATCAATCTTTGATTTTCATAAAAAACGTTATTTTAATAACGAACGCAAGCTAAATTTGAATTTTTTATACCTACTTCGGTAATACTAATAAAAATTTTAATGATTTTTTTCTGAATCTATAATGTGCCAAGTTAGAGGTGTGCGTTCTTTTTTATCTGAGTTAATATCTTAAACTTTGAGTTTGAATCTTCAAAATCACAAGTGATATAATTTTATTATGCATCTATAGTTCTTTACAGAAACTGATAAAAAATAAATCACTATGAATGTTCAATGAAGGTTTACGATTTTGGTTGTAATAAGAAACGGTGCTCTTCACCTCGAGAGCATTAATAGTTTTCGTTATTCGATAGTTTGTCCTATTTATCTTAACGCTTAAAATAATTTTAAAGCGTTGATGCAGGAATATGATGATATATATCGTTATTTGAACTCTGTTCTTTAAGGCATTTAATAAAAGCTTGTACTTTTGCCGAGTGGTGTAGGTCAATATGTGTCATCATCCAGATAGGAATTTGCCAGCTTTTTAACGGTTCGTGAACTTCTACAAGATCAGGATTTTCAGTATAACGCAACAAAAAACCAATTCCTAAACCTTGGTTGACAGCCTCCGCCATGACGATTTGGCTATTGCTACGAAACGTTACTCGTTCTCTTGGAATATTCGCAAAAAGCCACTGATGAAAAGGAATATGCGAGTCTGTATTTTCTGGGCCAACAAACATATGATTATCGGCATGCTCGATTAAATGTGGTATGCCATATTGAGCGATGTAGTGTTTATGAGCGTAAAGCCCGATGGGTAATCGGCAAAAAAGTTTTGTGATGTTGTCTTCTTCTTGCGGCTGTTCTCCTGCTCGAAACGCGATGTGCGCTGTACCTAATTCCAACTTGAATCGTTCTGTACTGGCAAGGTAGCGTATAATAACTTTGGGATGTTGTTCTTTAAATACTTTAAAGACCGGGCTCAAAATGGGGGCCATAACTTCTAGGCCGGTAATAATCAACTCTCCAGTTATTTCTATGTGTTGACGTTGAATGGCTCCTTGCCATTGATTGATTTGCGCATCTAAATTTGATGTAACTTTCATTAGCATTTTGCCGGCTTCTGTAGGTTCATAGCCTTTTGAATGACGTTGAAAAAGCTTAGTGCCAACAACTTGCTCCAGTGTATCTACATGACGTAGGACAGTAGTTCGATGTACTGACAAGGCATCGGCTGCTGCCGAAAGTGTACCTAATTTGGCTACGAGCCATGCCGTTTTCATTTCAGTCCAATGATTAAAATTTTTTTTCATAATACCTTTAATTAACTCCTCGAAACTTAGCCTTTAGTGTGTTGCATATTTGCACGACTACGTTGATTTTTCGCTCATTGCATATAAAGAAATACCCTATAACATATTATTGGTTTTAACAATGAGTTCAGGTGTCGGTGGAGGTTTTTGCATATGAAGTTAGTTATTACTGGCGGTTACTCTGGTATTGGATTAGAACTGACTAAAAAATTATTGCACGAAGGCCATGAAATTGCGCTCATAATTCGCAATAAACATCGCGTTGAAGCTGTCAAAAAATACTTGTCACACTACAACAAAATGCACTTCTTTTTCGGTGATTTGTCAATTCAGGCAGATGTCCACCGTGTTGCTAATGAGGTTAAAGAGCATTGGCCTATCATTGATGGTTTGTTCAATAATGCTGGAGTACTTTTAGATAAAAATTATTTTTCCCCTCAAAATAACGAAATGCACCTTGAAGTTAACGTTTTAGCACCTTATTTACTTACACAAGCATTGATAAAAAATTTAATGAAAGGTCAGAGACCATTTATTATCAATACTGTAACAGGTGGTTTGCATCGCCAAAAAGCGTTAGATTTATCTCATCTCATTCAACCTAAAAAATATGTGAAGTTGATGGGTTCTTATTACCAGTCAAAAATTGCACTAATGCTACTAATGAATCAATTATCCGAAGAATATAAAGAGATTAAAATTCTTAATGTTGACCCTGGTGCTTTAAAAACGAAAATGACTGGAGACTCTAAAGCAATGCCAGGTTTCATGAAAATTATACGAGCTATTTTTTTTCAAAGCCCCGATAAGGGAGCGGAAAAACTTTATCAAGCTGCTTTTTCTGAGAAGTTCAATAGACAATCTGGCGTTTACATTTCGGGAAACAAGCTTAAACCTCTGCAGCTAGTCGCCAATAAAGAAGATTGTCGCACTCTATTGGCTGGTATCAAAGATGACATGCATCATCTACATGAATAAAGCAGAGCTCAATTTTAAAAAAAATGAGCTTAAATTCTTAGCTGAAGAGTTTGCTTATCGTAACTATAAAGCTTTTTTTCAATATATTGAAGATCATGAGTCCATTAAACTATACAGAAAAGGTATATGTTAATCTTGTTTTAAAAATTCATACCCTGCTTTTTTTGCCCCCCAAACATGTTGATCATTCGCATCATAACCTCTATCCCAACTGACAATGCTTTTCTCACTTACTTGGACAATAGCCGTCGCGTAACTGGCTCCTTTTAATTGGCTCGTGCAGTCTTTATTTTTGGTTGAACCTTTAAATGTTTGAGAAGGTGGGTGCCAATCAAGAAATACGGTACAACCGGCTTTTTCTTTTAAATCTTTTGGTGACAGCTGTTCTAAAGGAAGTGCTTTTTTCCATTCACCGGCAAAGCGCAATGGAGATTCAAAAGTGTAAATGATACTAGCGAATTGAGTCGGTGATAATTGTTTGAGTTGGTAAACTCGCTGGCGATAAGGTTTTTCTAAATAGCCTGCAGCAGCTTGCTCGACATAAAGCCATGTGTCCGGATTATCTTTCCAAATTTCTTTCATTGTTAAGTGAATATTAAAATAACTTGGATCTCGTTGGGAGTGTTCTTTGCTGTTGAATTGACCTTGCATCCAAGATTTCAGTAAATCAAGTTTCTCAGATGCCTGAAGAGGGCTAGTACATAAAAGTAATAATAAAATATGTGGAATGTATTTTTTAATTTTTATTGTTGGTTTCATAATGAGTTATTCCGAAAAAGATGATGGTTTTTATTTAATCACAAGGAAGCAATATCGTCAAAGCGATAAAAACAAAGCCCATGAAACTTAGGAATGAGCAAAAAATGACTGGTTAGGCTTTTTCCATCTGTTTAGAGGCTTGTTATTTGGTATGACACCGTATATTTTAGTCTCTCACAAATTGATTAAGAAATGACAACTTGCTCGCGGTGTTGGTTTCCTCAACCTGCTACAATGCTTTGATTTTTATAAGGTAATGAATTTTATAGGATTTTTATGACTTCTTTAACCTTTAACGGATTTTTATTGCGCTTATTGTTTTCCCTTTTGTTGGTTGGTTTTACATTCAACCCTTCAGAATATTCTTATTATCACTGGTTTATAAGCACATTTAAATCGTTTACGCCTTTGTTAGCTCTAGCAGGTATTACCTTGCTGATTGGCTGGGTGATTTTTATCCGGGCTACTTTACGCTCGCTAGGTGCAGTAGGCTTAGCGCTTGCAACCGCTTTTTTTGGTTGCTTGATTTGGCTGCTGGTAGATTTTGGATGGCTATCTTTACAACAACCCACCGCGTTCACTTGGGTTGTGTTAATGACGCTCGCACTTATTTTAGCGATTGGCATGTCTTGGTCTCATATTCGTCGTCGTATATCTGGACAAGTTGATACTGACGACGTCGAAGAATAATCTCCTGAGGTCTGACATTGACTCTATTTTTACTGCTCGATGCTTGATAACCATCGAGCCCAGATAATACAAAGCAGCATGAGTGCTGCAAGGCTAAGCTGAACTTTTTTTGTATGTGTGCTTCTCAAGAGGAAAGGGTGTAATAGACTACCTAAACATAGCCAAGCCACATCAACACAAGTTGCGACGATTAAGCAAATGACGCCCATCAATATTTCACCCCAGCCACTTTTACAATCAATCCAGAATATTGTGTAAATAAAGCAAGAAAGACTGCGTAAGCTTTGGGATTTAAAAGATTGAGAATGAATCCATCTCTAAACTTGGGAGCAGTTTGAGAAACGTTCTTTGAAACTAGCGGACTTGTCGCAATCTTGTAAGCAATATAAACCATATAGACAGAACCCAAGATACCAAAAATCATTTCTAAGATTGGATAGGTTTTAAAAAACAATGATAGTCCTGTAAGCGCTGCAACCAAGGCAATAGATAGTCCACTGAGAAATGGTAATCCATTTTTGATTCCTACAGATGCCCCTACCGTTGCCATGGCTATGGTGGCTGGTCCGGGTGAGCCTAATAATAAGGCTGTGGTGATCAACAGTGAAAAAAGTGCTTCAATCGGTAGAAACTGTTCTATTGACATTATGGATTCTCTGGTTTGGCGTATTTTGAAATCAACAAAAAGACAGATAAAAGAGGGTTTCGTGCTAATTTTTATGCGCGCCATAGTACTTAGCTCTAACTTTAAAAGCAAACTAGCTTAAAAGCATTTTTTCATGATTATACTCTCTGTAGGAGGGTTTCTTATTATTGATGACAATATAAAATTGAGGTCTCTGCTCGAAGATACTTATTGCCAAAGTTAATGTGGCAACAAATATCGACTTGCTTTTGTATTTCCAGAAAATACTTAACATTATCAGCTAGTAGTTTTTTGGATGAGTATAATTGGGTTCAGTTTAAGTCTAAACAACGGACTTGACTAATCAGGAAAGGATCGTTTGGTATAAAAAAATTATTCCCTTGGTTTCAACAAACTGATTTTATTCGTTATTGTATGATTTATTTTATGGGTACTGTTTATTAAGAATTGTTCGGTAGAGATGAGGTCTCTCATCAAAAATTCATTGCAAAATAAATGATATGTTGTAACATCCCAATCAGGTGTTTTCAATGTTTTTCATTCAAATTAGGTGCTATTAAAATGGAAAGACAACTCGATTCCTCTAGCAAATTACCTGTTACTGTTCTGTCTGGGTTTCTTGGAGCAGGTAAAACGACAGTTCTTAGTCATATTCTTAATAACCGAGAAGGTAAAAAAGTCGCTGTTATCGTTAACGATATGAGTGAAATTAATATTGATTCAGCGATTGTAAAAAATGAAGTGTCTTTAAATCATAGTGAAGAAAAGTTAGTAGAAATGAGTAATGGGTGTATCTGCTGCACACTCAGAGAGGATCTGCTCATCGAAATTAACAAACTGGCTAAAGACAAGCGTTTTGATTACCTTGTCATTGAATCTACAGGTATTTCTGAACCTCTTCCCGTGGCTGAAACATTCACTTTTGAAGATGAAAAGGGCGTTTCTCTTTCGGATATCGCACAATTAGATACCATGGTGACTGTGGTTGATGCCATTAATTTCTTGAAGGATTATGACGAGGCAAAATCATTACAAGAAACGGGAGAGTCGTTAGGCGAGGAAGATCAAAGAAGCGTTGCGGATTTATTAGTGGATCAAGTTGAGTTTGCAGACGTGATTTTACTCAGTAAAACGGATTTAGCCACAGTAGCAGAAATTAATCGATTGACTGCAATTCTAAAAACCCTCAATACTCACGCTAAAATCATTCCTATTGCTCAAGGTCAAGTGAGTATCGATGAGGTGCTCAATACCAATTTATTCAATTTTGAAAGAGCACAGCAAGCCCCAGGTTGGTTGAAAGAAATGCGGGGAGAACATGTACCAGAAACAGAAGAATATGGGATTGCGAGTTTCAGTTATATCGCACGCCGTCCTTTTCACCCAGAAAAATTTTATAATTTTCTTCATGATACTAAGAAATTCGGTAAATTAATTCGTTCGAAAGGTTATTTCTGGCTAGCATCAAGACCTGAGTTTGCCGGACAATGGAGTCAAGCAGGAGGTATTGCTCGATATGGTTTTGCTGGAATGTTTTGGAAGGCAGTGCCCGAAGAAAACTGGCCAAAGGATGAGGATTATTTAGCTTCCATCATGGAACAATGGGTTGAACCTTTCGGAGATATGCGTCAAGAGTTAGTGTTTATTGGTCAAGGATTGGATCAAGAGAGGATGATAAAGGCACTCGATGATTGCTTGTTAAGCGAAGAAGAATTACTTCAAGGAAAAAAATATTGGAACTCACTGCCTGACCCATTCCCTGCTTGGGAGCAAACGGCCTAGTTAATTCTGATATTGTGCTTCCATTTTCCTACCATCATCGATTCTTTTCTAAGGGAGCCGCAAGCCACTCATAACAACAGAGCTCTAGTATTAAGGTTATGCTCATTACAAGTGCTCTGTTTCTTAAGCTAAAGCCAATACCAATAAACTTTTTTGGAAATCATTCAATACTAGACCCGTAGATGATATATGTATTATAAAATCATCTATGGAAATTAGAGAGTGAAAGCTATCAGGCACACTGAATAATCATTCTTACATCAAGCATGTGGATATTGTTAGCACGTCAAGGAATAGCAGAACAAGATTGATATTGACCATCAACAAAAATACACAAAAAAGTATTTCCTTAATGTGAAAAAAAAATAATGATAATCACAAAATTTTTTTATCGATATTTGAGCACTACTCTTACCAGGTTAATTGTTTTATTGAGCCAGTTATTCAGAAAATAGTTTGGTATTGTTTTTTTAATTTAGTTATTCAAGGTTATAAAAAAATAGCAATTTTATTTTCAATAAAACTGTATGGCTTTTGCTACTGCTATATTTGATCTCTTCAGTAAAATGATATATTTATGCATATTACTTGATTCTGGAGGTGTTGTAGTGTGTTAGAAAAAAATATAACAAAAAGAGATGCAATAACACTGATGATTATGCTTGATACGGGACTAATCAATTATAAACACTATATGTGCTGGATTGATGAAAAAATTTTAAAAGACCAAGAACCAGCTTTGTGGGCTCTAGAGTTAGCAACGAATAAAAATACACAATCTGCGATGGAGCATTTAAAGACTTATGCTTTTTCTAAGCCGTTCGAAGACTTTAAGCTTAGAGCTTTTAAAGATGAATACATTGCTTGTCAATGGTTAAGGTATAAACGAAAAGAAATATCTTGGTCAACTTTTCTTCTAGAATGCGGAAAGTATGCTGATGCTCACTTTACAAGAAGTGAGAGTAAATATTTTTTCTCGCTTTATAATGATATAGAAGATTCTGCTTATTCCTTAGAAATTGAAAAAAAGCAAAGGCTGGACATTTTTAAAATGTTTTCTGACGTCATTCGAGAAGTGGAAAAAAAATACAGAGAGTTTTTGCCGTATTTAAAAAAATACCGTGAAACATATGGTCTTTAAAATCAAATGATGTCTGTGTTTAACATACAATGGCGGGTTACCATAAAATATGATTCATTGTAAAATCGACAATATTTACATAGACGTTTGATTCCAGATTGTCATAATATACGCTTTTAATTTTAATCAATCTGGTCGAATTATGATAAAAACAGTTTTTTTCATTGTTGTAAGTCTATTTGCAAGTTTTTCTGTTAGTGCTGTTACTTGGAAAGATTCTGGTTACGTCGAAATAACCCAATTGTATCCATACGATGGTGGATTAATCGTCTACCCCAAGTATGCAGATACATCCGTTTCTTCTTGTGATAATGGAACGCGATTTGCGATTTATAGTACTGAGCCAAACTATAATGTCAAAGCAAGCCTTCTAGTCGCTGCTTTTATGGCAAATAAAAAAGTTAATTTACGATATGATGCAGAACAGCCCAAAATTTGCGAACCATTGATCAATCGTTTTCTTGTAAAACACTAATTAGATAATAATTTTTAGGATGAGCCGTCACTAATAAGGTTCGTCCTTAAAAATTTGACAAATATGACATGGACACCTTTAACCCATTACCTTTAAAATAAAATATTTCGCTAACTAAAATATCGTGGATTTATGCCATGCGAAATACTTTATGTCTATCGCTTTTTTTAGTTTCTATTTGTAGTTTTTCAAGTGAATTTGAGAGCAGATTAGTTGCTGCTGCTATCGAACGCACTAAGCATAGTGTGAAATATGACGGTGCGTATATTTCCATCTCTTATCCAAATGGTGATGTCCCTGCCAATATCGGTGTCTGTACAGATGTGGTTATTCGAAGTTATCGAAAACTAGGTATTGATTTGCAAGTTTTAGTGCATGAGGATATGTCAGAAAATTTTAACTCGTACCCTTCAAAAAGAGTTTGGGGTTTAAATAAAACCGATAAAAACATTGATCATCGCCGTGTTTTAAATCTTGAAGTTTTTTTTGCTCGCCATGGAAAAAAGTTACCAATTACCTATGAACCGAAAGATTATGCTCCAGGCGACTTAGTGACTTGGTTGCTCGGTCCTAATCTTCCACATATAGGTATTGTGAGTGATAAAATCTCCAAGCGGTCGGGAAATCCTCTTATTGTGCACAACATTGGGGCTGGTCCTGTTCTTGAAGATATGTTATTTGATTATAAAATTACAGGGCACTTTCGATACAAGCCTTAAAATTATCACTATGGACAAATCTTTACAAAGATTAAAGAATGAGTAACTGATTGATATGGGTATGAACACAGGTATTCTCACCTTTTTTTGTGGAAAAATGGGCGCTGGAAAATCTACAAAGGCTCAGGAATTGGCAAAAAAAGATAACGCTGTTTTATTGTCTGAGGATGAATGGTTATCTGCTCTTTACACAGATAAAATTGTAACTTTACAAGATTACGTGAAATATTCTAATCAACTTAAGCCGCCGATAAAAAAATTAGTGCAGTCAATTTTGACCTGTAGCACGAATGTTGTCATGGATTTTCCTGCGAATACCGTGCTACAAAGACAGTGGTTTCATGGAATATTTTCTGAGATTCGAGCATCACACCGGTTGGTGTTTATTGATTGTTCCGACGCAGTTTGTCTTGAACAAATCGCAAAACGGCGTGAAGAACAACCGAATAGAGCCTCTACAGATACAGAGGCTATGTTCGAAATGGTGACAAAGCATTTTGTTCCTCCATCAAAAGAGGAAGGCTTTACAGTCATTAAAATTTAATTAGCTCGATAATTATTAAGTTATTCAAGTTTTAAAATAAACATCTATAAAAGAAAGCAAATCATTAAGGTTTTTTTATGTTTGAAAAAATAACGTTAAAAGGGAAGCAAGTTCGCCTTGAACCTTTCTCTGAAAAACATAAACCAGGTTTATGCGAAGCTATTAGAGATGGAGAGTTGTGGAAGCTCTTTTTTACACTAATACCTCATCCAGATGATATTGATGATTATTTCGAAAAAGCTGATTTAACCTATAAGTCTGGTCAAGGTTTGGCTTTTGTCACTATTGAACAAAGCTCAGAGAAAATTGTTGGTTCAACACGTTTCATGAAAGCCAATAAACATTATAAACGCGTTGAAATAGGTTACACATTCATACGACAATCGTTGCAAAGAAGTGCCGTTAATACAGAGGCAAAATTTCTTATGTTAGCTTATGCCTTTGAAAATTTAGGTTTGAATCGTGTAGAATTTATTACCGATTATTTTAATACTCAATCCCGTACTGCCATTCTGCGATTAGGCGCAAAACAAGAAGGTATTTTACGTAATCATAGGGTAATGCCAGATGGGAGAGTTAGGGATTCTGTGATTTTTAGTATTATCGCTAATGAGTGGCCAGCAGTTAGTCAAAATCTTAAATTTAAACTTTTAAAATGAACTTGTGGAATATTTTTACATGAAATTAGTGAAACCTGGGATTTATCAGCATTACAAAGGAAAGCGCTATAAAGTATTGTTTGAGGCAACGCATTCAGAGACGGAAGAACCGCTTATTGTTTATCAGTGTCTTTATGGCGATTTTGATATGTGGGTGAGACCTAAAAAGCTCTTTATTGAAACGATAACGATAGATGGAAAAACGATACCAAGGTTTGATTACATTTTTGATAATGAAGAAAATTAGACGATAAAATTACGGCTTTGTAATGGTAAGCTAAGCTTTACCATTACAAAGCATCGACTCATAGCGTTTTTGAGTCGATTCTTGAGGTTATTGCCGTAATGTTCAATTCATGAAAAAAACTTAGCGCTTATTATCCCAGCAGCAATTTAGCTTCGGTGAGCTCTTCTGCTAATTCTTCCACTTCATGAACATCCACTTCAGTGGATAATCCTAATTTTTCAAAAGCCACAATGTGTTGTTCAGCGACATTAGCCAGAGGATGATCTGTACCAGCATAACTCTGTACATTGGCAACGGTGACCACATCGACATAATCAGGGGTATGAGAACCAGAGTCGCGTTCAAAGTCTAAGTAACCCGCAGGTACTTCTAGCAATTCAAGAGGAAAATCCCAAGCTTGTAATATTTTCGTGCCGACGCTGGGATGCAGGCTCGCAACAATACTGTCAATGGCTGCTTTGTTTTCCATTAAGTCATCATATTCTTCAGCTAGGGTTAAAATCGGTAAAATGCCAATCTCATGTACCAAACCAGCCAACAGAGATTGATCGGCTTTCAAGTTGGTGTAATGCAGAGTGAGTACATGACAAATCGAAGCGACTTCTTTACTGTGCTCCCAGGACTCTCGTAATCGATCTTCAATAACAGGCGAGTTAGCATGAAACATTTGCTCCATTGCAAGACCTGTTGCAAGATTACGAACAAAAGTCAGACCTAATCGACTTACAGCTAACTGCAAATTGTCAACGGCAACCCGACCTCGCAGCAATGGGCTATTGGCAACCTTAATAATTCTTGCGGCAAGGGCAGCATCTTCACTGATGACTTGAGCAAGGGTAGCTGCTGAAACATTAGGGTCATTAACGGTTTCCCTAACTTTTAGGGCGACTTCAGGTAATGTGGGTAGTGTGAGTCGGTCATTCTCAATCGCATCAAATAATTCTTCTCGAAACTCTTGTTCTAGACTCGTCAACCTAAATACTCCTACTGATTGTTTTACGGGGAGCTACTGTTATTTAAGCACTTATTCGTCTTGTTGATTGGATAAGACTGTGTAAGGAATTTCCAGTATTTTTAGTATAGGACCATTTTCAGTTTTTATGGAAATTGTCGGTGTTTGCTGTGCAATGAGCTCATCATTTATAATTGCTAAAACAAGCACTTGCGAGGTATTTAAGCGGGCAAAACTGACTATTTCGCCGACAAGCTTGTGTTGTTCATCTGAAATAGAAAAAGAATCAGATTCTGCATTTACAAGAAGTAAACGAGCACGTTTTTTTATTTTGGCGCGGTATTGCATACGAGCAATAATTTCTTGACCTGTGTAACAGCCCTTGGTAAACGAAACAGCTGATAAATCGGTAAGATTAATATGATGCGGTAAAAATTTTTCGCTGGCGGACCCATCAATGCCAGGTAAACCCTCTAAGTTTTCGCAAATCTGCCAGTCTTGCTGAGCGTACAGCACTGCCTGATTGGAATGAAGTTCATCGATAATTGGTGTTGTGTTTTCTAGCCGCAAAATTGTCACAGACCGCAAGCCCTGCGGAGAAACATTGATTGAAAATGATTCATGGTGAATTTGTTGTTGATTAAACGTAGTTTTAGCTTCTTTCTTTAAGTATTGGCCTAAAATAATGAAGTTATTGCTCAAATCATTGATATTAACTTGGTAGAACACAGCGTATTTTTTTAAGTTTTCTATGAATATACCAACCACAGAGATAGGCATAATAGCTAAATAGGCTTCGTCCGAGGTCATTACCAGACGGAATAAACTAATAATTCGGCCTTGAGGGTTGCAAAAACAAGCTAAGGAGGAGTGTTTGGTTGTTATTTCATCCATTTCTTGGGTTAGTTGGCCTTGTAGGAGGGTTTTTGCTTGCTTACCATCGATAGCCACAACACCGTAATGCTCTAAGATGGAAAAACCTTCACTAGGTAAGCTGTTGTAGCTTAGTTCTTGGATATCAATGCTTTCAAACCAGCTTTGTTCAGTAAACTGATTCTTTATGTTATTAATTTGGTCGTTTTTTTCTAAGTTGTTTGTGGTCAGTGTCATTAGCGCTAATAACCTTGTTTTTAAATAGACTATTAAAGTTAATTAAGGCATCAGCATAGCATAAAAAAATACCGTGAGGCATAAAGCAAATGTTGCTTAAAGTTAATTTTAAAGGGACACCGATAAATTTTTAAATATCCTACCAAAGATGACACAAATTAGTGTATGCCGCTAAGGCTAAATTTTGGTAGTATTTAGAAAATCAAATTTTTACGAATATATAGGTGTTTTGGAGTGAATGAAGATTGGTCGTTAGCCAAAGTAAAATGGAATTGTCGTCGAGGAATGATTGAGTTAGATGTCATCTTGTTAGCTTTCGTCGATCAACAATTTTTATCGCTTGAACCGAAAATCCAACGGGAGTTTACAGCATTACTTTCTCAAGAAGATCCTGATTTATATGCTTGGATAATGGGGTATGGCACTGCGCCTGAATCTTTTGCAGGTATTATTAGTATCATGAAAACCTTCATTGATAATCGTCTTGATGCTTAAATTTTCTTAAAAGTTTTTTTGCTCCAGAAAAGCTTTCGACGTTATAAAAGGACTTATTAGCGTAATGCGACCTTTAATTGTACCAATGAAAACCTCAGTTCTTGAAACTAACCTGATGGCCGCATTATACGTGGCAACCTTTTTCACACTATGGTTTCTTGAGTTATCGATAGTGTTTCTTTGTGCGGCGTATATCCTACTACTGACGGACATTGTTCGCTATGTGCATCAAGATTACACAAAACGTTTGTCGAAAGATCGTATTTTTTGGCAATCTGGAAATTGGATGCTTATAGAAAATAATGACATGATTCCTATTAATCTCACGGGTTATCAAACCTGGGGTGGTTGGGCAATAACACTCAAATTTCGAGTCGAAAAACTCCCATGTTCCGCACGCAAATTGACCATTTTTTATGATGCTTTATCCAGAAAAGCTTGGTCAGGTTTGGTCTTGCGTGCAAAGTGGCATGAACATCTAACGCGTTAATGATAATGTTGCTGGGTCTAACACCGTATCTATAGCAGGCTCCTGCAAATCTGGGTAATCAAGTGTGTAATGCAGGCCACGGCTTTCTTTACGTCTTATGGCTGATTCAACAATAAGTTCAGAAACCAGTACTAAATTACGCAATTCTAATAGGTCATTAGTTACTTTGAAGTTTTGATAATATTCATCAATCTCTTCTTGAAGGAGACGAACACGTCTTTTGGCTCTCTGTAAACGTTTATCTGTTCTAACAATCCCAACATAGTCCCACATAGTTCGTCTCAGTTCGTGCCAATTATGAGTCACAACAATTTCTTCGTCCGAGTTAATGGTCTTGCTGAAATCCCATTGGGGTAAATCATCCACATGTTCAAATTGCTCCCATGCATTAATAATGGAAAGGGCACTTGATTTTGCAAAGACTACACACTCCAGCAGGGAGTTGCTCGCCATACGGTTAGCGCCGTGTAAGCCTGTGCTGGAAGACTCACCAATAGCATAAACATTATCGAGATTGGTTTTACCGTTCAAATCAACGACAACTCCACCACAAGTATAGTGAGCAGCTGGGACAACTGGGATGGGTTGTTCCGTGATATCAATACCGACCGATAAACATTTTTTGTAAATATTGGGAAAATGAGTTTTGACAAATTGATCGCTTTTATGACTGATATCGAGGTACATACACCTGACACCGAGACGTTTGATTTCGTGATCAATTGCCCTAGCAACGACATCACGCGGTGCTAATTCTCCTAAAGGTGAAAAGTCATCCATAAACCGACTACCATCTGGGCGAACCAAAATACCGCCTTCACCACGAATGGCTTCAGTGATCAAAAAAGATTGGGCCTTTGGGTGATACAAACAGGTTGGATGAAATTGATTAAACTCAAGGTTGGCAACTTTGCAGCCTGCTCGCCATGCCATAGCAATTCCGTCTCCGGATGCGATATCTGGGTTGCTGGTGTATAAATAAACTTTACTCGCTCCTCCTGTTGCAAGAACAATAAAGCGGGCTCTGAAAGTATGTACCTTGCCAGTTTTACAATCTAAAGCATATAATCCACTACAGCGATTTCCTCCTTCGACTCGAATTAAATCTATGGCATTGTAATATTCATAAAGATCAACATTAGGTTCTTCAAGTACGGAAGCCACTAAGGTATTTTGTACAGCCATTCCTGTTGCGTCCGCTGCATGAATGATCCGTCGCTTACTATGTCCGCCCTCTCGAGTCAAATGGTAAGATTCACTGCCTGTTTTATCGACAATCGTGCTAAAATTAACTCCTTGTTCTATCAGCCAATCAATAGCCGCTTTACCATTTTTGACGGTATGCCTGACAGCTTCTTGATCGCAAAGGCCAGCGCCGGCATTTAATGTGTCGGCAATATGAGATTCCAAAGAGTCTTGTTCGTCGAGCACTGCAGCAATACCTCCTTGAGCGTACAGCGTTGAACCTTCGTTAAGCTTTGATTTGCTGAGAACAGCAATACGGCCATGCTTTGATAGTGATAAAGCTGCGCATAAACCCGCAGCACCACTACCGATAATTATTACATCGTAAACCAACTCATTATGCATGGGAATTTTTTCCAAAATTTATAGTCATAGACCAAGTTGAACAAATCATTGTATATTTTACAAAAAAAGCTGTTTATGGCACAAATGCCTTCGTATAGGCCATTACTATTTATGCAAGCAAATACATATATCCGGATGCCATGACCAAATATAGTTATGCTGAAATGTTTGATATTGCAGAGCGATGAATATATTTTTTAAAGTGATTGTATTTGTGGCCAATTGATTATGTGAATTTAATCAAGGCTTTAGCGATAATTGTTTAGTAGCTAATCGGCATACAGCATTAATGAATAGAGTCTATTTAAGGGTTAGTGCCCTAAAACAACAAGAGTGGATGTGATTAGTGGCTCATTTGTACATTTTAACGTTTGAAGAACGCGCTTTTATCGAATTATCTTGCTGCGATAAGGTGAACTTTAGGAATATTATTCAGTCTATTATGAAAGTGATATCGCTATCTGTCTTTGTTAGACAAATTAATCATCAATTGTGTGTGAAGCTACATAAAGAGTCACGCCGATGAGTCAGTCTGCAACGGATCAGGAGCTGGTTAGACGAGTTCAGCGTGGCGATAAAAAAGCTTTCGACCTTATCGTGCTCAAGTATCAGCACAAAATAACCCACTTAGTGGGGCGTTACGTGAATCATACGGGAGATGCTCTAGATGTTACTCAAGAGGTTTTTATTAAAGCTTACAGAGCTCTAGAGACATTTCGTGGTGAAAGTGCTTTTTATACATGGCTTTATCGAATTGCCGTCAATACAGCTAAAAATCATTTAGTAGCACAAGGACGGAGACCACCAGCTAGCGACATAGATTCGCAAGAAGCTGAACAGTATGAAGGGGCTGTTCTGTTGAGAGAGTCTAACAGCCCAGATCGATTATTGCTCAGGGACGAATTAAAGAAAGTGGTTTTTGACACCATTGATAATCTTCCTGAAGAGTTGAAAGCAGCTATTACCCTACGGGAATTCGAGGGATTAAGTTACGAAGAGATAGCAGAAGTTATGGAGTGCCCTGTTGGCACGGTACGTTCTCGAATTTTTAGAGCGCGTGAAGCTATAGATGCTAATGTGAAACCTTATTTGCAATCAGACTGAACAATTATTTGATTAAATTTCGAGTGTATGACTGTTGATAACCTACTTTAACTAGGGTTGAAATGTATGAGTGGCAATGTGAATGAAAATCTGTCGGCGCTAATGGATGATGCAACAGACGAAAAAACAATTCGATCGCTTTTGAACGATCAACAACTACAAGACAAGTGGTCTCGATATCACTTGGTAAAAGATATTCTGCACGATGATGTGCCTAGCCAATTGGATGTATCACTAGCTGAGCGAATCAGCGCTTCAATCAAAGATGAGCCAACATTGCTTGTTCCAAGTGTCATTATTAATACTGACACCAAACCAAAGCCTTGGTTGAGGCAAGTAGCTGGTTTAGCGATTGCGGCGAGCGTTACAGCATTTTCAATTGTGCTCTATCCTTTTCTCGTTAACGAAAATTTGCCGGCTAATGTTGCAGAGCAACCTAAAACGGCCCCTATCGTAGCTGATAATCCTCCTTTGGTTAATAACTCACCAGCTTTAAGAGCCAGTCGTGATCAATCACGAGCCAATCGCGGGCAGAACCAACCCCCTATCTTTTTACTCAATAGCCGTGAAGATGAGCGACTCAATCAACTGTTGTGGCAACATGCTGAGTCCGCTAGTGAGCAAGGGGTTAACGGTTTTATGCCCTATGTAAAAGTGATTGCTTATCCAGTTAAACAAAAAGTGGAAGAAGAAAAGAAAATCAAATGATAAACACGGGATTATATTTTTTACCAGTGCATCTTTTAACACCCGCATCCCATGGGATTAGATTTCGTTTATCTTGGAAATTTTTGGCTTTCTTTTTGTGTCTTTTTTCTCTTCAGTTGAGAGCCGCCCCTGTAAAAAAAGACGCATATCCTTCAGTGTCCGAATTACTGTTGGGTATTTCTCAATCTTTTGAACGCATTGATTATGAGGCGCAACTCGTGTTTGTTCACGATGACCAAGTAGAGTCTATGCATTTAATTCATTCACAAAAAGATGGTACGCAGTTAGAGCAGCTGACATACCTTTCAGGTATGCAACGTGAAATACTTAGATTCGATGATACTTTAGTGTGTCAATTTGATGGGGAGGACCCTTTTATCGCAGGGAAAGCGAAGAAAAGTGCGTTTTCATCCAACCCGCTTGTTGATAAAATTAATCGTCTGGAAGAAAGCTACACCTATCGTGTTTTGGGCAAAGATCGCGTAGCGAATCGTTCAACCTTTGTCATTGATATGACTGCAATGGATGAATCACTTTATGGTTATCGATTTTGGATTGATAAAGATAGTGGTTTAGTTTTAAGAGCGGATGTATTGTCAGGAAACGATATTATAGAACAAGTGGTAGTCGTTTCGTTATCAATAAAAAGTGATTTGTCTCTAGATAACTTTAATCCGAAACTGATTGCTGTAGCAAATTCTGCCAATGATCAACCCCAACCAAAAAATTTGGGCAAAAAACCACCCTCACAATCCCTTGAACAGTTTGAATCGCCTTGGCAAGTGAGTTGGTTGCCGAAAGGCTTTACGTTCAAATCGGGCCGTCAGCAAGTAAGAGGTGGAGAATATCCAACGAAACTTTATCATTATTTATTTTCTAATGGAGTTACTGCTATATCGGTTTATTTGCTCGAAACTCCTCAACAACACAACAAACAACAGGCAGCCAAGGTGGTTAAGAAAGGTAGTGTTACTATATACGATATAGCGCAAAATGATTATCGTGTAACTGTCGTCGGCGAGATTCCTAAGTTAACGGCTAAGAAAATTGCTATGTCGGTTTCAGCTAAGTAGGTATCCCTTCTTCACCAAGCAATTTATGTTAAAAGAAAGTTGTGAAATTGTTGCTCTAGACGAAAACTCTATGTGGCTTGAGTCACATAGAAGAGCTTCTTGCGCCAAATGTGAATCTGGACAAGGCTGTGGTGGTGGCACCTTGGCGAAGCTTGTCGGTGAGAAGCGTTTCCACATTAAAGTAAAGCGAATTAACGATGTTAATTTACATGATATTGTGGATATTCAAATCCCAGATGAAGTGATTGTCAAAAGCTCGTTAATTATATATCTGATACCATTATGTTTTATGATAGTTTTGACTTTGTTTTTTCAAATAATTGCCGAGCACTTTTTATCTTCAGTAAATATCAATGTGCTGTCGATTCTGGGCGCGACTTTAGGATTGGGCATTGGACTTTATGTGGCTCGTTGTTTTGGAAGTCGTATCATAGAAAGTCGACTTGAAAAGGAAATTATTGCCTTGAAGCCCTTGAAAACAATTCATTGTCTATAAATACATTAAGAGCAAATGTATTTTTTATCTTTGTTAAAGCTTTGTAACATTCTACAGCAATATCTAAAGAACTATTGCCAACACGGTAAGTCAATGATGATAAGCCTTTTATAAATTGTGCCCTTTATTTTCTATAAAATTTCTGATGTTAAAATAGTAAGCTAACAAATTTGGAAAATTTTGATTCGTGGGCTCTAATTGTTTTAGGTACTCATCAAATACTCAATGACATCTGTACTTATCCGGGCACTCATGAATGTAAGGCTCAATAGTGTTTCAACAAAAATGTAAATAATATAGTGAGGAATTAATCAGTGAAATCTATGTATCGTCATCTTATTTTTGCTGCCTTTATAAGCATATGTATACCAATAGCAACAGCAAGAAATAACTATCCTGATTTTACAAAACTTGTTGAGGACTTCTCTGATTCAGTTGTGAACATCAGTGCAGTAAAAGAGCGCGACAGTTCTGAGAATGCTTCACCATTTTGGCCATTCTTTCGAGGCATTCCGAGACAAGATAATGAGCGATATACACCGAAACCCCGCTCACAAGGTTCAGGTTTTGTGATTTCCAAAGATGGTTTCATACTCACCAATAACCACGTTGTTGAAGGAGCGACAAAAGTCAGCGTTACTTTGAATAACGATCGTGAATTTACTGCGGAAATTGTAGGTCAAGATCCTGCAACTGATGTTGCTTTACTAAAGATTGATGCAAAAGGTTTACAGGCCGTGAAAGTTGGAGATGCTGCTAAGCTTAAAGTCGGCGAATGGGTTTTGGCTTTCGGCGCCCCGTTTGGGTTCGATCGTACTGTGACCGCTGGCATAATCAGCGCTAAAGCACGCCAACTCGGCAATGAAATTTTTGTTCCTTTCATACAAAGTGACGTTGCAATTAATCCTGGAAATTCTGGTGGGCCCTTAGTTAACATGAAAGGAGAGGTTGTAGGAATTAATTCGCAAATTATTAGTCGGAGCGGCGGTTATATTGGTTTATCTTTCTCAATACCGATAGATTTGGCGATGGAAGTCAGTCAACAATTAAAAGAACATGGCGAAGTTAAGAGGGGCTTCTTAGGTGTTGGTTATCAGGAAGTGACTGAAGATGATGCGAAGAGTTTTGGTTTGGATAAGCCCATGGGAGCTTTGGTTAATGATGTAACTGCGGATTCTCCCGCTGATGAAGCTGGAATAGAGCCTGGCGATATCATTGTCGAATTTAATGGTTTTCCAATCAATCGTCATGAAGAGTTACCCATTGTTGTTGGACGCCACAAACCTGGACAAAAGGTTGAAATCAAATATTATCGTAACGGTAAATTGAAAGAGACCAAAGTTAAATTAGTAGAGCGCCCTAAAGTTGGCCAGCCGCTAAGCCGAGGGGCGACCGAAGAGTTGGGGCTAAACTTACGTAATTTAAACGATGATGAACAAAGACAGTTGGATACCGAAGGGGGAGTTATTGTCACTGGCGTTTCTGAAGGTGTTGCAGGAGAAGCGGGTGTTCGTCAAGGCGATGTTATTCTCGCCGTGAATCGTGAAAAAGTGAGTAATGTCAATGACTTTACTCGTATTATGCGCTCGATGAAGCCAGGAGACCCTGTTTCTCTGCTGGTATCGTCGAGAATGCGAGGCAAGCGATTTATCAGTTTCAAACTGCCGCAAGGAAATTAATACCTTCATCGAGTTCTTAAATGTGAGCTCTTATTCACAAGGTTTTTGATAGTATCGAAAGCCTTGCTACATTGGAACTACGGGTATATAAAGCACTCAAAAGCAATGAATTTGCAATTGTTCGTACCCGTTTTCTAACAAATAAGGTAGAATCACGGGTTTGTTGCCGAGGCAAAAACAGGAACCGTGTTTTGTCACATTTTTGAGAATTTATATGCCGTACACTGATTTTATTCGAAATTTTTCAATTATTGCCCACATAGATCACGGTAAATCCACCCTCTCCGATCGACTTATTCAATTTTGTGGTGGTCTTTCTGATCGAGAAATGGAGGCGCAAGTCCTTGATTCTATGGATCTCGAAAGAGAAAGAGGAATTACCATTAAGGCTCAGAGCGTCACTTTGAATTACAAAGCAAAAGATGGGCAAACTTACCAATTAAACTTCATCGATACACCAGGTCACGTTGACTTTTCCTATGAAGTTTCACGCTCATTGTCAGCGTGTGAAGGAGCACTATTAGTTGTTGATGCCGCTCAAGGCGTTGAAGCTCAGACTTTAGCTAATTGCTATACAGCTATTGAACAAGATCTTGAAGTGTTACCTGTATTAAACAAAATTGATTTACCTTCCGCTGATCCTGACCGCGTTTGCCAAGAAGTTGAAGACATTATAGGAATTGATGCATCTGGAGCGGTCATGTGTAGTGCTAAAACAGGCATCGGCATTGAAGATTTACTCGAAAATTTAGTTGAAGGTATACCAAGTCCTCAAGGTGACCCTGATGCACCACTACAAGCACTCATTATAGACTCTTGGTTCGATAATTATTTAGGTGTTGTGTCACTGGTTCGTGTCAAGCAAGGTACTTTAACGGCGGGTGAAAAAATGCAAGTTATGTCTACGGGTAAAGCACACCTCGTAGATAAAGTAGGGATTTTTACGCCTAAACGTAATGACTTACTTGCTCTCAAGGCTGGTGAAGTTGGCTATGTGATCGCGGGTATCAAGGATATTTTAGGAGCACCGGTCGGTGATACTTTAACGTCAGTTAAAGAACCTGCTGAAGCACCTTTACCGGGATTTAAAAAAGTTAAACCTCAGGTCTATGCTGGATTGTTCCCAGTTAATTCCGAAGACTACGAAGCTTTCAGAGATGCATTGGGTAAACTCAGCCTGAATGATGCTTCCTTATTTTATGAGCCAGAAAACTCGACAGCTCTAGGTTTTGGCTTCCGTTGTGGCTTTCTCGGCATGCTCCATATGGAGATTATCCAAGAGAGGCTAGAAAGAGAGTACAATCTAGATTTAATCACTACTGCCCCGACAGTTATCTACGAAGTAGAAACCAATAGTGATGAAACCTTGATGGTGGATAACCCATCAAAACTACCTGATTTAAGCACAGTACGTGAAATGCGCGAACCCATTGTGGAAGCTAACATTCTTGTACCTCAAGAACACCTTGGTTCGGTAATTACGTTATGTGTCGAAAAACGTGGTGTGCAAACCAAGATGAATTATGTTGGCAAGCAAGTGGCGCTAAGTTACGAATTACCGATGAATGAAGTCGTTCTCGACTTCTTTGATCGTTTAAAATCAGTGAGTCGGGGCTATGCTTCCTTGGATTATGCTTTCAAACGTTTCCAACCTGCCACCTTAGTGAAATTAGACGTTTTAATTAATGGTGACAAAGTTGACGCGCTGGCGCTGATTGTTCATAAAGATTTTGCTTACCCTCGTGGAAGGGAGCTGGTCGATAAAATGAAAGAAATTATCCCTCGTCAAATGTTTGAGGTCGCTATTCAAGCTGCTATTGGCAATCAAATTGTGGCACGTCAAACAGTAAAAGCATTACGTAAAAATGTGACTGCGAAGTGTTATGGTGGTGATGTTTCAAGAAAACGTAAACTCCTAGAAAAACAAAAAGCCGGTAAAAAACGCATGAAACAAATCGGTAAGGTTGAAATACCGCAAGAGGCGTTTTTAGCGGTCTTACAAGTAGGAAAAGACTAATGTATTACGATTATGGATTTATTCTCGCTGTTTTATCTCTGGTTTCAGGGGTTATTTGGTTATTAGATATTTATTTACTCAAGCCAAAGCGAATGGCGGCAGCTGAAAACTACCGTAATGCTGCTGACAAAGTTGATCAAGAAACCTTAGAAAATATCAAACAAGAACCCTTTTATGTAGATTACGCGCGTTCATTCTTTCCTGTTTTATTATTCATTTTTGTCTTCAGGGCCTTTTTCTACGAACCTTTTCGTATACCGTCTGGCTCCATGATGCCTACACTTTTAATCGGTGATTTTATATTAGTGAATAAATTTACTTATGGTGTACGTTTGCCAATTACTCATAAAAAAGTCATGGAAATGGATTCACCAAAAAGAGGAGATGTGTTGGTCTTTAAAAATCCTGTGAATCCCAAACAAGATTATATTAAACGTGTAATCGGTTTACCTGGTGATATCGTTTTCTATGATGGGAATAAGGGATTAAAGATTCGCCCTTCTTGTGATAATGCAATCAGTAAAATTGAAGGCAAATGTGACGAAATCATCGAGATAGAAGCACAACAAAATAATGGCGCTGCTATGTCATATTATCAAGAGTATACAGATAGTTATCGAGATTTAGCTATTCTGGATGAGCAATTGGGTGAAGCAGAGCATCAAATCTTACATGATGGTTTATCTAATGAAGCCGATCGTGTAATGGCTTACCGAGGCAACTATTCTTTAGGCAAAGGTGTTTGGAAGGTACCTGAAAACCATTATTTTGTACTTGGTGATAATCGTGATAATAGTCAGGACAGTCGTTATTGGGGGTTCGTTCCCGAAGAGTTGGTCGTTGGCAAAGCTGTTGCTGTATGGATGCATATTGGTCTAACCGAGAAGCCTGTTTTGGGGAGTTGGCGATTACCAAACTCCATCAAATTTGGACGCATTGGTGGTATTGAATAACAAAACGATTGTATTCATCTCTTCATTAATGTGAGGGTAAGTAGCCAACTATCTCATGCTTACCCAGCATCGACTTCTTTCAGATAATCTCAGCTTACTTCTTTGGCTTTATTATGAAGAACCATCATTGTTGCCCTATTATCTTATGAGAAAGAAATGCTGGAAGCCTTTAAATCTGAGTTAGATTAGGCCAATATTTAAACGCTTTTATGAAAGATATGGCATTGCTTTTTTTAATTTATGCAACACAGAATGATATTTGAGGACTGTTGCTATATTACTGAAGTAATTTGATTTTTTAGAGCGCTTACTCTTGCAGCAGATAACTATCCATTTATATTTTAGCTTCAACTTTTATAAAGGAGAATTAGCGTGATAACCAAAACGAAGCAGCAAGGTATTACCATGCTAGGCTTGCTAATGACGCTAGGGTTAATTGGTTTTTTTAGTCTTATTGCTATCAAACTTTTTCCATTATATTTCGAAGGCCTTACCGCCAAATCTGTGATTCGGGAATTGAGTGAAGATCCCAGTGTCGCCACACGTAGCATCCGTGAGATCCGTAAGTCATTATCGGCACGGTTTGATATCAGTCAGATAAACAGTGTCAAAGCGGGCGAAGTTAAAATAAAAACATTGCAAGGTGGAAAACGACAAGTCTTATTAGATTATGAAGTACGAACGCCTTTTCTTGGTAATGTTGACTTGATCGTTAAATTTGTAGAGGAAGTGGAATTGCCACCGCAAAGCAGTCAATGAAAGATGTAAGCCAACTATATAAACAACTTAATTATCGCTTTAAAGATATTTCTTTACTGAATACAGCACTGACACATCGCAGTGCAAGCAGTGCCCATAACGAAAGGCTAGAGTTTTTGGGCGATGCTGTTTTAGGGTTCATCATGTCTGAAATACTTTATAAAAAATTTCCACTAGCCAGTGAAGGCCAGCTTAGTCGATTACGCTCAAATTTAGTGAAAGGCAAAACACTAGCGGTTCTGGGAGCGGAACTAAAACTTGGTGATTTTCTTAACCTAGGTTCAGGAGAGTTAAAAAGTGGAGGTTATCGCAGAGAATCTATTATTGCTGACGCTGTTGAGGCTATCATCGGTGCGATTTACTTAGATTCAGGTATTGATTCAGCGAAACAGTGTGTAACCAGTTGGTATGGTAATCAACTTGAATGTTTAGACTTACAGAGCGCGGAGAAGGACCCTAAAACGCGTTTGCAAGAACTTCTTCAAAAATATAAGCATGAGTTGCCTGATTATCAAGTCATAGCAACAGCTGGAGATGCGCATAATCAAGTCTTCCATGTCACTTGTTATATCAAGCATATCGAATTAAGAACAGAAGGGCGAGGTCACAGCCGCCGTAAAGCAGAGCAAAAGGCTGCAGAAACAGCTTTAAACCATCTTGAAAAATCTGGGCTGTCCCTTTAGTAAAAAGCTTGACTTTAATAAGCGAATTCTTAACGTATCAAAGGTAAATAATGTGACTGAAGATTTGAATCCAGATAATAAAGAAGTAACGACGCATTCAGGTATGGTTGCCATTGTTGGTCGGCCGAATGTCGGTAAGTCTACGTTATTAAATCATCTGATTGAACAAAAAATCAGTATAACTTCACGCAAACCACAAACGACACGCCATCAAATTATGGGGGTAGATACGCGTGATGGCTATCAAATTATTTTTGTTGATACGCCAGGATTACACAAAAAAGAAGCGCGTGCTATTAATCGCTATATGAATCGTGCGGCTTACAGTGCATTGGCAGGAATTGATGCTGTCGTATTTGTGGTTGATGGCATGCAGTGGACAGATGATGATGATTTGGTACTTGAAAAGCTTCGCTCATCATCTTGTCCTACTGTACTTGCTATTAATAAAATTGATAAGTTTCGTGAAAAAGAAAAACTATTACCTTATATTGAACAAGTTTCAAAAAAGATGAATTTTGATGCAATTTTTCCTTTGTCTGCTCTTAGAAACATCAATGTAAAAGAATTGCGGCAAAAGTTGCAAGGTTATTTGCCAAATGGGGATTTTATTGTTTCTGAAGATTATTTAACGGACAAAAGTGAAAGATTTTTGACCGCAGAAATTATTCGTGAAAAAATCATGCGTACTATGGGCGATGAGCTACCTTATTCAATGACCGTCAGCATTGAACGTTTCAAACCTAATTTAAGAGGTGTTGTTGAAATCAATGCGGTTGTTTACGTTGAACGTTCAGGACAAAAGCGCATACTTATTGGCTCGCAAGGCAAAAAACTCAAGCAAATAGGTAAAGCTGCTCGAGAAGATATTGAAATTTTACTTGATAATAAAGTCTTTTTGGAAATATGGGTAAAAATTAAAAGTGGTTGGGCTGATGATGAGAGAACTTTACGTAATTTAGGCTATGATAGTGAAACTTGATGTCTAATTATTATTATAATGGCTTTATTTTACATCGAAGGAGTTTTAAAGAAACGGGTTTGTTATTGGATATGTTTTTAAGAGAACAAGGCTGTGTTTCATTAGTTCTCAACAGAAAACCCTCATCACGTAGTCAACAAAGTAATGTGTTGCAACCTTTCAATTATCTTTCCGTCCTATATTATGGAAAAAATGAATTAAAAACATTAAAGCACTTTGAATCGCTATCAACGTATTGTGTATTGCAAGGAAAATATTTGTTTTCTGGATTTTATCTTAACGAATTATTAATAAATTTACTCGATAAGTTTCAAGAAATGCCCAGACTTTTTGATGCCTATTCTTTAGCTTTGCAAAAGCTCAATCTGAAGCTGCCTATTGAGCCTATTTTAAGAGAATTTGAATTTTTATTATTTGAAGAGTTGGGTATTGGTATTGATTGTTTTGCTGATGCAGAACAGTTGCCTATTTCGACTTCCTTTTACTATCGCTATGTTCATGAAATCGGCTTTATAAAGCTCAAACACTATGAAGAAGGCTCGATAGCAGGTAAAACTATTATTCAGTGGCAAGCTCAACAGTGGGATAATGATGAGCTTTCGTCAGCAAAACAATTAACGCGACAAATATTACAGCATCAACTGCAAGGTAAACCTTTAAAAAGTAGAGAACTTTTTAAAAAAATAAGGCCTCATTCTAATTCTTAAACTGTTTATATAGCGAGGATGTGTTATGAAACCCATTTTTTTAGGTGTTAATGTCGATCATGTTGCAACCATACGTCAAGCTCGAGGAACACGTTACCCAGATCCTGTTACTGCTGCAGCTATAGCTGAGCAAGCGGGGGCCGATGGTATTACTATTCACTTACGTGAAGATAAACGTCATATACAGGAAAGAGATGTCCGTATTTTAAAAGAAACATTAACTACGCGCATGAACCTTGAAATGGCTGTGACTGATTCAATGTTAAAATTTGCCGAGTCCATTCAACCTGAATTTTGTTGTTTGGTTCCCGAAAAGCGTGAGGAGTTAACAACGGAAGGAGGGCTTGATGTTTTTACTCATGAAAAACAGATTAAAGACGCTGTTGAAAAACTTTCTGAATATGATACCTGCGTTTCGTTATTTGTGGATGCTGACTCCAGACAATTAGAAGCTTGTGCGAAAACCGGGGCCACCTATGTTGAAATTCATACGGGTCATTATGCTCATGCTAAAACGATTAAAAAACGCCATATTGAATACCAAAAAATTCTTGAAGCTGTGAAAATTGCTGATCAATTAGGTCTTTCAGTGAATGCAGGGCACGGTTTGACTATAGATAATGTGGGACCGATTGCCGCTATTCCAGAAGTCGTTGAGTTAAACATTGGCCATGCAATTATCGCCAAAGCCATTTTTATTGGTCTAGAAACTGCAGTTAAAGAAATGAAAGAAGTCATGCAAAGTTCGAGGTTGTTGAATGATTGGCATTGGGACTGACATTGTTGAGATAAGAAGAATTGGTGAAGCTGTTGATAAACTGGGTGAGCGATTTGTGAAGCGAATTTTGATCGCTGAGGAGCTCAAATATTTTAAATCGAGCAAGTATCCAATTCGTTACTTAGCAAAGCGCTTTGCTGCAAAAGAGGCTGCTTCAAAATCTCTTGGGACAGGTATTAGCGGTGGTGTTAGTTTCCAAGATTTTTTTGTTGATAATAACGATTTAGGTAAACCTACTATAGAATTAATGGGTAAAGCGCTAGAAATCGCAAAAGAGCAAAAGTTTAAAGATATGGTGCTCTCTCTAAGCGATGAGAGGGAATATGTGGTCGCGTTCGCTGTGTTATATTAAGACAAAATGAAATAGTATTGTGAGCATTAATAATATAATAAGTTGAAATTTTATAGTTTTTAGATGCAATAAACATAAGTGACTTACATTCTTAAATATAATTGTAATTTACCCATCTTCGATATTTTGTCGTTGTTTTGGGTATGGATACTTTACAGTTTTATCATGGATTGAAAAAAAGTATCTCCCAATAAACAGTTGTATTGAACTTCTTTTTAATACCAATCTTGGTTTCTATGGCATTGAAAAAACTATCACACGATTCAAAAGTTACTGAAAAAATTGATCAGTATTATCGCGATATTGGTCGAGGTATACCATTTACCGAATTATCTTCTTTACTGACTAAAAGCGCTAAAAGACAAGAATTTGCAAATAAAAAAATTTGGGAGTTGTCAGGCAATGAAGTTAAAGTGCTGGTGGAGAGGCTTGCTGATGAAAATAATGTCTCGCTAAATTGGGATTGGCAAGATTGGCATCAATTAAGTTTCGAAATAGCGAAACATTGGGTAAAACTCTTATCAAAATATTTTTCTCTCGATGAGAGAATCGACACAATTTTACAGCCTTTGTGCTTACTCTTCTGGCGATTGATACTAAAAGGTAGACAAGATTTTATTCAGCCTAACAATGTTTATCACGATAGTATTTTTCTTTTATTACAGAGTGTTAAAGGTATTGATGAACATTCTGGCGGGAAAGCGGCAACTTTACTTGAGTACACTGAGCACTTTATATTTCAGCTTTGTGCTGTTGATGGCGACGAAATAGAAGTTCTTAATATCAAGAATCTTTTCATTAATCATGTTAACGCATTGACACAAGATATAAAAAAGTTTGAAATGCGCGTTTTTCATCAAGAACAAGTTCTTGAAAAATCCATAAAAATGCGTGGACAAGTGATAGAATTGCTTGAATCAAAAATGGATGGTTTACGCCTTCCATTAGAAGTGATTGATTTTCTTTTAGAAACTTGGTCAAAATATCTTTACATCACTTCCTTACGTGAAGGCAAAGGTTCTCAAGAGTGGGAGGATGGTTGCCGTCTTGCTGATGACCTTATTTGGAGCGTGACGGAAAACGATAGTCAAGCGCTTCTGGAAGCTTATGGCAGTCGTATCTCGGGCATGCTTTCTCAAATACGACTTGCGCTAGCCAGTATGCATCATAATGAAAAATTAACTGAAGCTTTTTTTAATCAATTGGAATACTTACATTTAGAGATTATTCATCATGGCTCCTGGAGTTGTCCGAGTCGTGTTTATAACTTAGAGAAAAACCATGACGACGCGACATTCAATAATCCTGTCTTCAAAATCTTAAAACAAGGAGATTGGGTGCTTGTCAATGAAAATGGAAAGATAATTAAAGGCAAAGTGATAGGACGAGATAATCATTTAGGTTTTTTGGTCATAACCAATTTTTCAGGTGTGAAGCTTTGTAAGAAAACTCAAGAAGAGTTGCAAAATCCAGTTGTAGCTAAAACCATTGAAAAAATGGATACTCAAGAAATTCTGCACGCGGCATTAGATGAATACTATGAATATTTAATGAGCGCTTATCAAAATATCTTGTTGGCGAAAGCAGCATCAGCGATCAAAGCACCTACCGAACGCCCAAAAATCCCAATGTTTTCCGCAAAATCTCAACAACCATTAGAAAAACCTGAAAGTGAGTTAAAAATTCGCGACTACAAAATTGCTTTTAGACTACTATCAATAGATTCACGGGAATATAGTTTTGGTTTACGAGAAGTCAACAGGCTAAAGGTTGGCGCAAGATTAACCTTACGATTAGCTGAATCCTTACAGCTTGAGTCACGAGTAGGATTGATTATACAACAAACGGAGCGCTTTATTTTGTTAGATGACTCTGGAAATCGCTTGGTTGCTATCAGTCAACATGAATTAATAAGTTTGATTTATGCAAAAAAAGCAATAATTAAAAGCTATGGTATGCAATGGGATGATTCAATTCAGTCCGTGGTTCTAGAAAGTCGTAAAGTGATCAATAAGGAGTAAAGTCTTTGACTTGCGAAAAACGAGAGACGAGTCGGGTGAATCAGAAAGAATCTGTATCAATTCAAATTCTCTCGAGCTCTCTTGACGAAGCTGTTGCACCTGTTGTGGTTGATTCTGAAACGTTAGATATTTCTTCGGGTGGTTTAAAAATCTATGTGGATCAATGGATTGAAAATGGTTGCATACTCGATTTTTGCGTTGAATTTTCTAATAATCCTCGCAGGTTTCTATTGACTGGTGAGACTAAGTGGTGCAAAAAAATACCAGGGGAAAATACGACTTTTTATCTTGGTATTGAAGTTATGGACACCGAAGGAACGGATTTCGCTCCTTGGCATAAATTATTTATTGGTAAGTAATGATAATAAAATCTGAAAAAGTGTTATGAATAGTTAATTTTCATCTGTGGTATCTAGTTCATTGACAGGATTAGCTGTCATGTAATCGAAACTTGCAGATTTTAAAACTTGTCCAGACTCATCAACAACTTGAACAGTCCAAGTGCCTATCCAGCTAGGTATGAGGTTTTTACTTGAAAACACTCTCCAGCGCTCACCTCGTACAGAAAATGATAATTCCGCTTTAACTTCGTCCATGTAAATCCAACGATGTTTTATTACTTTTTCATTAAACCCTACTAGCTCGGTAAAAAAATACATTTTATTGATATCGTTTGTTTGAGTTTTAAGGTTATTAATAGGCTCGCGGTTTTGTATTTCTGTGGTAAAAATAGCTCGAGCAACAGACCCTTGAGTGAAGCTATCAGGCGTTATCTTCTGTTGGGCAAATAAAGGGTTGCAAAAATAGCTAATGATAAACAATAAGATGAAAAAAGGTTTCATAAATTTATCCATAATATCTCTAAAAGATGTGCTTCTTATATATTTTACGAAATCAAAGTCTATTTGAACGTTACTAATTATTCTAGCT
>JBCCZV010000037.1:0-31240 GCA_039187085.1 Pseudomonadota bacterium | reverse complement strand
ATCATTATTCAATCCTTGAATCAAACACCCGCTATTAAAGATTAGGCTAATAAATCGCTTATTTCCATTAATATTCAATAAACTCATCAAGTTATATTAATCGTTTAAATTATTTACGCTTTTTGCTCTAAAACACTTTAACCTTATATTGAAGAATATGCTTTTTTATTCTTTTATTATAATAAGGCTTGAAACGAAATTTTCATGTCATTCTTGTACTTTTCCTCATATTTTAAAAAACACACCTTCTAATCCTCACTATGAAAGATTCCAAACGATTCAAACAACTACTCGTATCTGCCCTAGCATTACCTGGTATAACCACTGCATCTGATGCGCCACTAAAGACTTCAATGAGTTATCGATTTACTCATTACACCGAAGATGCTATTGATGCGCGAAAAGTTGTGAGCGGAGATACAGAAAGATTTGATATTGATGTGCACCAGTTTCGATTATTAACGCCTATTTTTTCAAGTAGCGGGCTCGAACTTTTTATTCAGCATGAAACGCTCGCCGGTGCATCACCTTGGGGGACACAACGAGGAAGTCAAGGCGAGCCCGAACAAATTATGAGTGGTGCTACGATTGATGAAGAAAGAACCGAACTATCAGCTCGTTTCACGCATTATGATGAAAGCATTACCAAAAGTATGGAATATGGTTATTCCAAAGAAAACGATTATACGGCAGGATATTTTATAGGAGCATTAGCATGGAATTTCAATCAAAAAAACACGGTTTTTGAATTATCAACTTCTTTTTCTATTGATGAAATAACGCCTTCTGATGCCGAACTTTTTAATCGCGTTATCAAAGAAGATAAAACATCTTATTCTTTATCACTGGCTTTATCACAGATTCTCTCGAAAACACAAATGCTGCAGTTGAGTTTATCAACCACCTACGATGATGGCTATTTATCAGATCCTTATAAACTTGAAGATAGACGTCCTGATAGCCGTTTACAGAATGTATTCGGCATGCAGTTTCGACAGTTTTTACGCATAGCAAGTGGTGCACTACATATTAATTATCGATTTTTTGATGATGACTGGGACATGCAATCTCATACCTTTGAAATGCAGTGGCATCAAAATTTACCTCATGGTATTTTGATAAGCCCTTATTTACGTTATTACTCACAAAAAGAAACGTTTTTCTACGAACCCTATCCACTCGTTGAATCACCACAAACTTTCATATCAAGTGATTATCGTTTATCCCCTTTTGGTGCAGTGACTTATGGTCTTGCTTTTCGTCAAGATTTAGGGCGTTGGTCTTACACTTTTTCTTATGAAAATTATGAAAGTGATACTGATTTCTCCATAGATAGTATTGAGATAGCTAACCCAGGTTTGGTAAACTTTCAACGTTTTACTTTGGGTTTCGATCATAACTTTTAAACCATGTCTAAAAAAAATATACAATTATTTCAACATCACTTTTCTGCGATGGGCTGTCCATGCGTTTTTCATTTTTATAGTACTGCTGATGCCGTTAAATCCTTGTTTAAACTTTGTGAACAAGAAGTCATGCGCTTTCATAAAAAATATTCACGCTATGATAAAAACAGTGCATTGAGCCAAATTAACCATCAAGCAGGCACAAGCGTTAAGCTTGATAAAGAAACAGCAGCTATTATCGATTATGCCGATAAAGCCTATACACTCAGTGATGGGCTTTTTGATATAACCTCAGCGGTTTTTCGTTCAATTTGGGATTTTAAAAACGACCTTATTCCAAAACAAAAGGATATTGATGCACTCTTACCCTACGTTGGCTGGGATAAAGTAGAGTGGCAAAACACTCATCTGCGTTTACCTAAAAAGATGCAAATCGATTTTGGAGGTATTGTTAAAGAATACGCTGCGGATGTAGTTGCTAACAAAGCCCGTCATCTGGGTGTTGAGCAAGGCTTGGTTGATCTGGGAGGCGATTTGGCGGTTATTGGTGCGCACCCCTCAGGAAAACCTTGGAATATAGGTATTAGAGATCCTGAAGCTCCTTCACAAATAAAAGCAGAGATTAATATTTTGCAAGGAGGTTTAGCAACTAGCGGTGATTATGAACGTTTTTTTATTATGGATAATAAACGTTATTGCCATATCATTAACCCAAAAACAGGATGGCCAGCTCAAGGTGTAGCAGGGGTAAGCGTGATGGCTCCACTGTGCGTATTAGCAGGCACACTATCTACAGTTGCCATGTTAAAGGGTAACCTTGAAGGACATCAATTCCTCAAAGCTTTAGAACTTCCTTATTTATTGTTTGAACGTCTTTAGTTTTTTTCAGCAACAATACATTGAAGTGATTAAAAAAATCTGTAACAATACTTTTGTTTGTCTCCTACACCCTTTTCGCGTAGTTTCAGCGTCAAGGGTGTTTACTCAAATACAGCCTCCTGATAACTCCTTTGAAGATTTTTCAATAGTCATTTCTTCCTTATTTTTTTACTTTTAAACAGCGTTTTTTATTTTTCTATAGCGCTTTCCAAAAACACTGATACTAAGAAAATAGACTTGATATAGACAGATCATCAATACTTTTAGATTACAAAAGCACTGAACAGTTTTGTTGACTTCTCAGTGGTACGACTTTATTAAACTCTGCCTGTGCTGTGATACTAGGCACGCCAGAATGTTTTGCGAAAAAATGATTAATGTACCAGTAATCTTGCAAGGTTTTAAGCGAGTGTCTTTGCATTGGTATTTTTATATATTGGATCTTTTGGCTGAGTAGAGAAAGTTTAGGAATCAGATCCTTATCAATATCATAAAAAGTATTTTCTGGAATAAACTTTAAGACTTCCGGATTAAAAATATAAACTTGCGTATGAATTAAATCTGAATTGGCTGCAGTCTCTTTTTGCAAATGAATTCTATTATTTTTTTCACTATCCAAAAGGATGGAAAGATTGGACTGTTGTGGAGAACAATCTGTTGTTATCAAGGTGCATAACGCTCCACTGGCATGATGTTTACGCATCGCTTCTTTAATGTCAAAGTTTAAAATGCTGTCGCTTGGAATGACTAAAAAATCATCATCCAAAAGTAGTCCATGATTATTAGCACTTAATAGAATTTGCGCACTCCCAAAAATATTTTCTACACAATTATTATCATTTTCTTTTAAAGCACACGACAAACTGTGTATGCTCATGCTTGGATAGGATAATTGATTCATATAGTTATCTAAAAGATTACCTAAATAACCAGGGTTGTAAATAACGTGATTGATTCCATTTTTCGATAAAAAATCTGTTAAGTATCGAATGATAGGCTTCCCTGCTATTTTTATCATAGGTAAAGGCGTTTTTTCTGTGAGAGAGTGTAATCTATTTGCCTTATCTGATGTAAGAATTATTGCTTTCATAAATGACTGCCTTAGTAAATATTAAAAGTCACTATCGAATTCGTTTTTATTTACCACAAAAAAATATTTTCGTTGCGGCATTAATTGACTTAACGCTATTTACTATAGCTGCTTTCCACAAAAACCGTGACAACATCAACCTATCGATTTCATTAAATTTAAGTTTACTCATTACTTTTTTATTTTTCTTCTTTACAAGAAAAATAATTTTTAAAAGAATTTTTTTTCTTTCATTATCAAATGATTTCCATTCTCTTTAACAGACAAGACCACTTACTAGCCAACAAGAAAAGCTATCGAGATTAAAAAACGAGGAATTTCAAACAAGGAAGGTTGAAGCCAGATAGGATCGGTCGAGACAAAATAAAGACTTTGGGAAATTGAAAATTAATACTAATCATTCCTATTCTTGATTCCTGGCTACGCGCATTTTTAATGTCGAACTGAATGACTAAAAAAACGAAACCTAAAAACTGTTCATTTGAACAGTTAACAAAAATCAAATAGACAAACTATTGATCGAAATCCAAAAAAAATAGAGAGGGTTCGCAATTTAAAGTACTGAGCATTAATAAAAACCGCATCATTCTGGTAAATTAAATTGCAAATGAGAATGATTTTTTATTATATTAATAGGAATATTTCATCAATTTTTCTAATGGCATTACCACTTTATATCAACATAACTACTAGGGTATCAAAGACATGAAAATTAAGTACGCTGTTTATGCTTGCCTGCTCGCTAGTCCTTTGGCTATTCATGCGCAAGCTAACACGCCTACCGACCAAGCAGAAGCCGATACGAGCTCAGAATCTACTGAAGAAACAACTTCTGAGGTGATTACGGTTACAGGACAAAAATTAAATCGTAGTTTACAGGAAACCAAAGAAAGTGTGGCTGTCATCACTCAGAGCACTATTCAGAATTTTCCTATTTTCGATTTTAAAGATGTTTTTGATATTACTGCGAATGCTTATGAAATCCAAAACGGCGAAAACTTTGGTATTCGTGGCGTAACACAAAGTTCCTTATCAACTGGGGGTGGCGCAGGAGAACTTGCGAGTTTGTACATTGACGGTGTGGCTTTTACAGGTTTTGCCACCCGCTTTGGGACTAAAGATCTATGGGATGTACAACAAGTTGAAATATTGCGCGGACCACAATCCACCAACGTGGGTAGAAACGCATTAATTGGTGCCGTCGTTGTTACCACGAATAAGCCCGAAATTGATGTACTAGATGGCTCTTTTGGCTATGAATTAGGCGAGTATGGTCGCGAGGCTTACGCCACAACAATTAATATACCCGTCTCGGAGTCATCAGCGTTACGTTTCAGTGGTGAATACTCCACCATTGATGGCTACATTTACAATGAGTTTTTAGATGACGAAAACTTTGATGAGCGTAAAAGCCAAACTTTTCGCCTTCAATACCGTTTTCAGCCTTCGCAAGATTTTACTTTAGACTTGATGGCCCAATATGCCGAAACTGAGAGTGGTAACGATGTCTATCGTGGTGATCTCACAGGTATAGAAAGCCGAGTCAGTTTGTCTAACCTCCCCGCCAAAGAAGATTACGATACCCTGTCTTCATCAATTCATTTAACGTATCAACTGAGTCAATCCTGGTCGGTGAAAAGTATTTCTTCTTACATTGATGGTAGCTACTCACGTTTCGATGATGATGATTTAACATCCGATTTTTTAGAACCCTTCAGAGCGCGTGATGGAGAAGACACTAACTGGGCACAAGAAGTACGGTTTAATTACGAGTCAGATTCCTTAGAAGGTGCTTTGGGTGTCTATTACACAGAAGTTGATGTCGTTAACGACACACTAGGATTAGTCGCACTATCCCCTACTTTTCTTGGCGTACCGGATGCATTAGCCCCTTTCTATCCGAGTCCATTGTTGGTTTTCGTCGATACGCCATTCGAGCAAAATCTAACGAATATGGCTTTCTTTACTGAATGGGATTATCGATTGAGTTCAAACTGGTCGGTATCTGCAGGTTTCCGTTACGACTATGAAGAACAAGATATCGACAATAGTGTCACTAATTCATTAGGCCCTGGCATGGCTTTACCTGACCCTGCGGTATCGGGACAAATTGCTGAAGTTCTTGCACCAGGTTCTGGCGCTATTGTTGAAGCAGGCATTACTCAAGTCAATCAAATTCTCGGAGCAAGCTTGACGCCACAAACAGGTGATATTGGAACCACAGATTACGATGCTTTTCTACCACAATTGGGCTTAACCTATGCGTTTAACGACAATGTTTCTTTAAGCTCTTTCTATAAACGTGGTTATCGTTCCGGCGGTGTTGATATCAATCTAATAGGAGCGCGTACTCCTTATGATCCTGAGTATTTAGATAACTATGAAATTGCGTTGCGCTCTCAATTACTCGACGGAGCATTAACACTCAATGCCAACGCCTATTTCGGTGACTGGACGGATCAACAAGTTTCTGTATGTATTGAAGGCAATCAATCACGTTGTGTGGTACAAAATGCTGGTGAGTCAGAAATTTACGGGCTTGAAATCGAAACTCAATACAGTACTAGCGAAGATTGGATGACCTTTTTAAGTGTGGGTTATTCGCAAACGGAATTTACTGATTTCCAAAGTGATACCATTGGCGATATTACCGGCAATGAGTTTGCTTACAGTCCAGAATATACAGTAGCCGTAGGTGGTCAATTCTTTGTGGCTGAAAATGTATTTTTAGGCAGCACTTTGTCTTATCAAGACGAAACCTTCGCTGATGTCACCAACCAGTTTGAATTGGACGAAAAACTTTTGCTGGATATCAATCTGGGTATCGTACACGACATGTACCGCGTTGATATTTATCTTGCCAATGCTACGGACGAATTTTACTTGGCAAGTAATGGTACCAATCTTGAAGGTGTGCCCGGTACTGTTCGTGCCGGTTCGCCGCGTGAGTTTGGTGTTAGAGCCACCATGAATTTCTAAAGAGAAAGACGTGAAAGCAACAAACCTCTTTAACTACCCAAAAGCCCGCATTTTTGCGGGCGTCATTTTAACTTTAGTGACGACAACGATTCTGATACCAGGCATGACAACCTACTTACCGCTAAAGCTTGCCGATCAGATAGCTGTTCCTATTTTACTCTTTCCCTTGATATGGACAGCTTTATTCATCTACAGCTTTACAGCAAAACGTGTTTCTCATGTTTTCATTGTTTTATCCGTTTTATCCATTAGCCATGCTTATTTAGCTTATTCAGCTTTAGCTTAACTTACCGTATTCCCAAAGGGAGAATGATTTAATGAAAAACTTGTTATACAAACAGCTCTATAGCTTGCACAGTTGGGTTGGGTTAGTAACAGGTATTCTGCTCTTTGTTGTGGCATTCACGGGAGCTTTATCAGTATTCGGTCATCCCGAGCTTAAGATTTGGTCTAATCCTGAATTACGCGGCCCCATCACCCTCCAACCTGAAAAAGTTACGGCTTTGGTAGAAAGGTATGCTAAGGAAGTACCTCAAAAACACCTGGATAATATAAGCGTTGATTTACCCAGTGATAGCACCGCTTTTAATCTACGAATACGTTTCGAAAATCACACTCATGATGAAGAAAATCCAGGGCCAGAAACTGCAATAGAATATGAGTTTGATCCCAAAACCTACGAACTCTTAAAAAAACGTGAAGGCGAATTCAGCGAAATTTTTTCTCGTCCCACTGATATGTCAAGTTTCATTACTGGTTTTCATGCCGACTTACACCTAGGCCGTCCCATTGGACTGCTCCTGACCGGTTTATTAGGCTTGACGTTAATGGCATCAGTCGTTACAGGTATTTTGATTCATCGTAAAATACTCAAACAATTTTTCACGTTTCGCTTCAATAAAAATTTACGTTTAATGCTTAGCGATGGCCACAAAGCGCTAGGTATTTGGAGTGTTTTATTTCAAGCCGTTATTGGTTTTACCGGCGCTTTCTTGGGTTTGGCCCTGGTTATTTTAGTGCCAGCCGCGGCTTTTGTAAGTTTTGAAGGCGATCAAGAAAAGTTATTAAATGAATTCAATAGTATGCCTGAGCCTCAACTCAGTCATATAGAACAACCCACTCAAGTTCTTCCCACACTACAGCATGCATTAGAATACCATGAGGATTCAGCGGTTACGCAACTCAGCATCATGGGTTGGAATGATAAAAATGCCATTATTTACGCCAATCTATTAGGAGGGCCGCAGTTACACAGTTTAGTCCTCAAATATCAGGCAGATGGAACTTTTGAGGAAGCCTATGGCTCTTTGAGTAAAATAGAAGGATTTTCAGGTGTGATTTTTGACATAATGTTTCCGTTGCATTTTGGCAATTTCGGCGGGCTGTTCGTCAAAATAATTTGGGCTGTCCTAGGCTTGAGCACGGCGCTACTTCCTTTAACGGGACTCATGCTATGGATAGAGAGAGGCATTAATTTAAACAAACCCCAATTTACTTTACAAACCTACAAAAGATTTAACCAGTTACTGATCGGTTCTTGTGGAGGTCTTGTTTTGGCTTGCGTCATTTTATTTCCATTGCAATTATTGCTGAACGTAACACTCGAAGAATCACATCACAAAACCTACATTTATAGCTTTTTCTTCGGAAGTTGGCTAATTTGCACTTTTGGTGCACTACTCTTTAAAGAGGCTGCCAAAACCTTTAAATATCTTGTTTTGATCACAGGTATTCTCTTGCTAGCCATTTTACCACTCGACCTGATGATTAACGGTCTTGCTCCACTCAAAATCTTTGAGAGCTATCAGTTCACCACCTTATCGATTAACTTAGTGACTTTTGGTATCGGTTTTTATTTGTTCAAGGCATCAACTCGCGTGGAACAAAAAATGCTTTCAAGTATACCGAATCTGTCACCAGTCAACACCTAATAGGGATATCATCATGTTGAATAGTCTTTTACTCCTACTCGCCCATGTGTTGATGACTGCGGGCTTATATTTTCTCAGTGATAAAGGCAGCTTCACCCAGAAGAAAAAGCATCACGTCATTGCTAGCCTATTGCTTCTCGGCAGTGTATTGGCATTTATTGTGGTTTACGGCACCTTAAACGGCATCGTTCTCTTTCTGGCTATGGGCTCCATTATCGGTTTCTGCTTGTGCTATTGGTTAGATAAATCCACTCGTCACTAAGACCCGATAGACCCTCATAGTATTTTAGTTGTATTTAATTTCTTGATGATTCCGCCTATGATCAAAAGCTAATGATCCTCTACTGTGGAGCTTGCTGGAATGATACGCGTAATATTTAATCAGAAAGGAGGCGTTGGCAAAACGAGCATTACCTGCAATCTTGCTGCTGTCACAGCTCAACAAGCCAGAAAAGTGGTGGTGATCGATTTAGATACGCAATGTAACACCAGCCATTATTTATCAGGACACAATGCATTTGAGCAGACGATAGCTGATTATTTAAGCCAAGTCGGTAGTGTGCTTTTCCCGAGTAAAAACATCACACATTTCGTGCATGAAACGCCTTTTAAGAATCTATTTTTAATTCCTGCCAGCGAAAGCCTGAGCAGCATTGAACACAGTTTAGAGTCGCGATATAAAATTTATAAACTGCGAGATGGCTTAATGCAGTTACAAGAAATTTATGATGACATTTATATCGACACACCACCCGCTTTCAATTTTTTTACCAAATCAGCCTTAATTGGCGCCCATCGCGTACTCATTCCTTTTGATTGTGATGCATTCTCTCGGCAATCATTGGATAAAGTCATGACGGCTATTATCGATATTTGTGAAGACCACAACCCGGATTTACTGATCGAAGGCATTATTGCCAATCAATTTCAGCCAAGAGCTAAACTACCTTTACAGCTAGTTAATGAAATGAAAGAAGAAGGTTTAAATGTCCTACCCATAAAGTTGACTAACTCTGTCAAAATGCGTGAGTCACACCAAGTGTCAAAGCCTCTCATTTATTTAGCCCCCAAACATGATCTAACTCTGCAATTTATTCAGCTGTATCAAATGCTTAATCAGTCGTCGCACGCTTTAAACACGCAAGAGCAAACATCTCATGAATTAGCCGCTGTGATTGAGAAGCCGCCGGTGGCCGATAAAGAGGAATAGCCATGGCTATTCCTCCGCATCCATAAACTTCATCGACGGAAAACCAGTTTCTAAATGTTCTGCCAAATGCGGATAAGCTGTTTTTATTTTTTCAAGAATAAATTCGCGAGGTACGTCATCGAAAGTACCGTAATCTTTGAGATACTCCATATATCGAGCACCATCGTGGGTAAACTCTTGAAAAATTGAATCTTCTTTACCATTAAATGCCAATGGCTCTACCTGCATACGTTGACATAAAGCGGCATTAAATGCAGGTGTTGCTTTAACCCAACGTTGATTAACTTGTAGCTCGATATAGCCATGCATGGTAAATACATCCGATTGCAACAAGCGCGTTAAACCCGCATCTGAAAGATGGTTTGTCACATCAGAAAATCCTACTCGACTGGGAATACCGTGATATCTGGCAACAGCACCCAATAAAACCGCCTTTGGAATACAATAAGATTGCTTTTTTTCCAGAACACTACTTGCCGTAAAATCGCTAGGTTTAGCGGTAAACATATAAGGGTTATAGCGAAAATCATCACGTACTCGTAAATAAGCTTGCTGAACTAAAGACAACGCATCTTTTGCGCCTTGGGCAACAGATTCAGCATAAGCTTTAACAGCTGGATTTTCGTAGTCAAAATAAAAGGTGGCAGACAGATAATGATTCACTCGTATTTCGTCCTCTGTTTGACATGACTCAATGAAGAACTTTCATATTACTGAATCATACCTCAATTGACGAGTATTAATAGGCCATGAGTTCCTAAGCTCAATGAACACAGTGACTAAGTGATTATAATCATTGTTTTTTGTTGATGCGTTTGACCGGCTAAATACTTGCGCAAGGCTCACACTGCTTCTTACCATCAATAATGCATGCCCCTGCGACCCAGAGACGATATTTGGCTAACACATCATTATTTAATGGCTGTAAAGTCAGAGGCATACCCACCAATTTTTGTGTGTAATCTCCTTTCCATTCTGCTACTCTCGCTTCAAACCGCTGCAACAAGGGTGGTGTTTTACAATCTTGTGTGGGTAACAAAAAGTGCAAAGAATCTTTTGTAGGCTCATAGCCCTTTTGTGTTCGATAGAGTAGGAAATTCATATTTGTGGTGCCAAATTGTTTTTTTAGCGGCGCTTGCTCTTCTTGTGACCTCGCATGACAGTGACGACAGGATGTCGAAAAAACGGGGACTAGCAGTTTATGATAGACTTCATCCGGCAACAAAAACTCCACACGATAGCTTTCTTTATAATCAATACCCACATCATCATTAGCCTGACTCACATACGCATAAAGAGCTTGGGTCTCCTGATGTGATAATGTCTCTGCAAAAGAAGGCATCAAGTTTGATAAACCCTCAACTTGTCCAACAACACTTTGAGTAAAATATTCAGCACTCAACAAGGGATAACCCAGCCTTAGTAACGGCCCATGATTGCTAGGCGTGTGACACTGCTGGCAATGCGTTTTAAAAAGTGATTGCCCTTGGCTCAGTAAAGATTGTGGTGCAGGTGATGGCGATTGACTTAAGTAACGATCGGCTTCCTTCAAAACTAATGTCAATTGCTGCTCACTAAGCGGATACATCGCATTACGTGCCAGCGCTGGATTTCTTGAGACAGGTGATTGCAAGAAGGTTTTCAATCCATCTCGCGTGTATTTATTAACAGTTCCACCACTTTTAACTTTTTGTTGGAAGATTAAGGGCTTTGTCATCAAATAGGTTTGCTTTTTACGCATAGCGCGTTGAAATCGGGCATTCATCAAACGCGGTAAAGCTTTCATGCCCTCACCTTCTGCTAAGGCGTAATGGCAATCATAGCAGGCCATATCAGCGTTTTCTCGGGTTTGCGTTGCCGCTGAAAAAATTTCTGTTTTCGCGCTACTATGGCATGCTGTACATGTTTCTAACATGTCTTGTGCAAACAGCGATGTCATAAATAAAAGGCAACCTATTATTGTTATTTTTTTAATCATGATGACACAATATTGTTAATGAGATTAGAGAAAAAAGGTAAATTTTCTGTGCTCAGAGATAAATTCAGCAACAGCGCGTTGTTTAATCTCTTCCGTTAAACGTACTTTAAACTCTCGCTTAATCGCTTCATTTTGAATATCACTCGCGGATTTCAAAGTGACTAAGCGAAACTTTGCCACTTCCAGATTTTTAAAATAATCAACATTTTCTGGACTGAAGCAAAAATCTTTCGCCAGTCGATTTTGAGTCATCTCAATTTCATAGGTATGATTTTCGTTGTATTCGCATTTTTTTTCAGAAACGTTCAGCAATTGCGTATTGTAATCGTCAACATGAACAATAAAAGGTTGATATTTGTTCATGAAAAGCTCTTGTTCTTTGACAACTTCCAATGGATTACTCTCCATAAACTGGCGTGTCAGAATATTTTTATACAGGTAGGTTTTGATTTTGATTTGACTTTCTTCATCCTCAGGTATTTTATATTTTTTATTATCAATCGCAATTTTGGTTTTTTTACTCATTTCTTGATAAATAAACTGATCTTCATCAAAAGCAAAGTACTGATAAGTCAACGCCAAGAGAAACCCCGTTATCATTATCATTGCAAATGTTTTCATCACAGATTCCCAAACAGTATTGTTTTGATTGTTATTGATTAACTAGCCTTTATCATTCTTCCGCACTATTAATACAAGCATCCGCATGCTCAATTAGCTCATTGATATTCGCTTCTCCATTCAGATAAAGCGATCGACTTTCTTTAATGAGTTCACTATTGCCATCACTGAATTCAAAGGAACACACAAATTCTTCGCCTTCGTTCTCAGAACCATCGTCAGATCCTGTTCCGTCAACATCAACTGGGTTGGGTGCTGGTTCCGCAGGGGGGGTGGCGGAATCTCCTCCGCCGCCTCCACCACATCCATTAATAGCCAAAACCAGTCCTAAACATAAAAATTTTACGATTACTTCAATTTTCATAAAAATATATTTCCATTAACGATTCTTATTCGTAATTCTTCCGTAAGCACCTCAGAGATATAAGACATGACTTGAGGTTTTTGCGGTTCAAAAATATTCTCAATAATGATTTTGTATTCTGGACTGATATCTTCTCCTATAATTTCAAAAAAGGTTAAATTTTCTATCGTCACAGTCAAACTCAATAAATCAATAGTCACTGCCACTTGCAGATTAAACTTTGATTCAAAAATAATCCCTAGCTGCGGTATGATTAAATTGGAGTTAACATAGATATTGGGTAAACTCAAATCCATGGCACCTGCATGATAAATCGCCATCTCGCCGGCTAAAACTTCAAGATTATCTGTCATCCAACAAGAGCGACTCTCTTCAGAAAGCAAATCGACACTAAAGAAACCTAAATTAATTTTTCCTTGAATAAATTGATCAAGCTGTAAGCAGTTTTTTTCCGTTAATACCCGTTGAACCCAAAGCGAGGAATAATTATCTGGCATCACTTCTCGTATCGAGTCCATGCGAATAAAAAAAGGAATCTGTGTGTTTAAAATTTGCGATTCATAAGGATATGACATAGAAACATAACCCGTGAGCCCAATCACAGATTCAACAATCGTTGTAAAGGTTTCCAAAGCTTCTTCATGAACATTAATTTTGTAATAAATAAGATCGCTTTGATTGATGAGATTATCCGGTGTCACAGCATTGGAGATTTTACCCAACAAGGATTCATTTTCAGCAATATCGGCTAAAAATAACGTTGACTCACTCAAGATATGTGGAATCGGTAAAATAATTTTTTCAGGATTTTCTAACTTATATCGAGCTAACGTCTCATTATCATATTGAGGCGCAATAGCAAAATAAAAATCATTACCATCTTGATAAAAATTATTTTCATACACTTCCCAAGTTTTTGGTACTTTATACACCAAAGAGGGGTCTTCGGTTTCAAACCCGGCAATGCTTCCAAAATCTGAAGCAATCGGGACCGTTATATCGACAAAATCAGCATAGGCGTGACTGATAAATATGAAGAATACGCCATATAACTTTATCAAGGATTTCATAAATCCACCCGTACGACCTGCGCATCATTGAATGGATATTCCACCACATCGGGATTAGTTTTGAGTGAGTACTCTCCTTGATTTTCGCTAAACAAATTTAATAAAAATTGCTCGGCAAAATTATCATCATTATCAATTTCACTCAAAATCAATGTAAACTCCGTATCATTCAATACACTCATCGCCGCGCCGATACTCACTAAACTGGCATTTTTTGTTAAATCGTCCAGGTTAGTCGTCGACTTAGTATCCGTCAGAAAATCAAAAACGGGCGTTATATTAACAATCTCATTAACCGACTCCACATTCAGTACAAATTCTTCTATGCCTTCATCGACCAAGTTGTTTTGTGCTACGAGTTGTTCCAGTCGACTTTTAGTCAGTGTATCGTCTGGCCGAATCGCCACATCCACTTTACAATAAACCAGCTCTGTTGAACTCACATCGCCTTCTCTGCGCCAAACATCGGCAATACGCTGTAAATAGTCAAATGCACTGGAACTGGCACGGGAAATTTCACAATCATTCTCTGCACGAACATCAGAACGCAAAAAGCCAAACTCTTGCCACTCAGGCTTAAGTAAGCGCACTTCATCCAAATCAATACTGTTAGGAAAACCAACCGTCACTTCATAAATACGACGTAGCACACCATTAATCGTTTCACTCACACCGGTATCGCGCAAAGTTTGTGTAAATTGTGGAATATAATAAACCACATCTTCTGACACTGTAGGTCGAGTAAAGAATAAACCTATCTCTTCTTCATACAAATAATCTGAGACATCAATCTCTAAAGCTGAAACACTGGATAAACTCGACGCCATTAGGCCAAATGTTAAACCGTATTTAATGATATTTTCCATATTCCAATCTCCAAAGTCATATTTTTATAGTATTTAGTTTTTTAAATAGTTGGGCATAAAGCCCCAACTATTTAAAACGTATATTTATGATGCACTCACTCAGAGGCTTACCACCAACCTCCATCATCGTCATCATCATCGTCATCGTCGTCATCGTCGTCATCATCTGTTTCTTCTAAAAACTCGATAGGTTGTACTTCACCTTCCCAGAAACCGAAACAATCTTGGTTGCCATAGTATCGTTGTACATCACCGGTATCAGGATCGGCATCAACACACGCTGAAATACCAGGAATCGTTGTTTGCTTAATGACAGCACCACCAACAGTCTTACGCTCAAACGTTAAATTGACTTCATCTTCAAAACGTTGGCGATCAGCTCGGAAAATAAAGTTATAATTTACTGTTTTATCAACACTGGCTGTTGGATATTTTTCCAATAATTTCGCTTCGAAATCTTCGCGCAAGCCTTCTATAGCATTATGTACTACTAAAATTTCTTCGTTGTACTGTGTCGCAAAATTTTGCATATCAGCGTCAGAATAATTATCAGGAATACGATAAAGGTTTTCTTTTTCTTCGCCACGTTGGTTGCGATAGCTAACTTTTATAGAACACTCTGCACCGTTTATATTTTCATATGTTCCATCATCTTTTTCACGACAAATCGACTCTCTTTTGAAGAAATCGCTCACTTGAATATCAACACAATTACTTAGATGAATAGCAGCAAAGGCCTCATAACTTTCTGATAGCTTTTTGTAGTTCACATCAATAACTGCGGTATAAGCAGGGAAAGCGGCCATATAATTCGCTTCCATATTAAACGATATCCCGTTACCACCACGCAATAACTTTTGATACAATTCGGTACCCGCTTCAGTGAGAACCATTTGTACATTATAAAGTTCGCCCAAGGTTGGACCTTCAGGAGCCGATATTGCTCTAACCACAAAGTTGTTACAAACTTCAATTTCATTACCGGTGACTATATCAATTTCTGTAAAGCAAAGGCCATTTTCTTCACCTTCGTCAATACTATTGATGGAAAGCGTACCGGTTGTCGAAGTAAACGGCATGGGAGCAATTGCCCAACCAACACTTTCAACCGCATCTTTGAGGCGTAGAAAATCATCTCTATCCACTCTGAAGTCAAAAGCGGCATTCATAACACTAAAGATTGTTCCGTTACTACTAACACTGGCAAACGACAACATGGGTAAACCACTGGTATTGCCAAGTACACCATAACGAGGTCCGACGTAAACCACATTGGCTTCATTATCTCTTAACAACAAATAACCGGAAAGGTCACCCGGTATCGCGTTAAGAACTTCCGCAGGTAACGGATCAGATGATGGATCGGCAGGCGCTGCATTCACCCTATCGCTATGACTCCATAGCGATGCGATCGCGAACAAACTTAATACTATTTTTTTCATATTTTTTTCCTTTCTTAGTGCATTTAATTTTAAAAGCATCAAACAATAAATTTGACGCGAAGTTTTTATAGCATGTTGTTCTTTGACACATCAATGGCTTTAACTTTGAATAAAAACAAAATTCACAAACGTAAAAAAACTGTCAAACACTAATCACCAACACTAAAAAAAAACTTTAATACTTTTGCTTAACAAGCCCAACCACATCAACATACAAGAACAATCAACGCTTAATGGGTTATTTGTTTTTTCTAAAAAAAACCAATAACAAAAAAATAAATACTAATTTTTATTAAAAGCACTCATTAAAAAATCTTTATCGATTGCATTTAAATATCATGATTTAAATTTCAACATTAAAAAACTATCGATAATTTTTTTGTGCACGGCTTTCAAAGTGTTGATTTAAAATCACTATGATTTAAGTATGAGAAGGATTAGAAATGTTGATGAAACACAAAGGAAAGAAGAGTTATAAGGTGCAACCAGCCGTTGCACCTTTCACTATCCTATTGATAGTCGTTAATAGGCTAGCACTATGAACTTATTGTGTTTGCAAGTGGTAGTTGGTTTTTTCTTGCGTATGCGATTGAGCGGTTTTTTTATAAAGTTTTGGTAGCACCAAAGACAATGTCACAGGTGTAAACACTAAAGAAAGCACTATCGAAAAACCGACACCACCCGCTATCACAACGGCAAGAGGCGGCCAAAAGGTACCACCACTCGACAACAATAAAGGAATAAAACCACCAATGGTCGTGATCGTGGTTGAAATGATATGTCGACAACAATGTAAAGTTTCATACACAATAGCAGCTTTATCGCCTGACTTGGCTGTTGAGTTAGCCATAATCGCCGCAATAATCACAATGGAGCCATTAATCGCAACACCAATTAAACCTGCTAAACCCAATAAAGGATTAAAGCCAATCGGCAATCCAGAAATCCACAGTGACAATAAACCCAAGCCGACAGATAGGAAAGCAACCAATGCAATGATGCCGGAAATAGTGACACTATTAAACGACAGCACTAAGCAGGTAATCATTAATACGCCTAAAACCGGCAAATACTGCGCTAAAAGCCCAGTTGCTTCATCTTGTTCGTTAGACTCGCCAGCCACCATCAAGGAAATACCGAGTGGCAAACTTCCCTGTTTCTCCAACCATGCATCAACGACTTGATTGGTCACATCAATAGCTTTCGCACCTGGCCGTAAGAAAGCTTCAACCAAGTTGACTCTGTCGCCATTAAAATGCGTAATTGAGCGCACTTTGGGTTCGAGGGTTAAATCACCCAAAACTTGAGGCGATGTCCATTGCCCTGTTTCACGCGTTACCGGACTGATTAACGGTAAAGAACGGATTTGAGAAAAATCATTCGCCAAGGCATTGTCCACTTTGACCCGCACAGGTAATTCCGTATTGCCTTCAATGACTGTACCGCCGGTCACACCCACCGTTAATGCATTGAGCTGTTCGGAAATTTCTCCGCGTGACAATGCCAATAAGTTAGCCGCATGAATATCAACATCCAATGTCATTTCAGGTTCACCAATCGATAAAGAAGACATGGAGTGACTCACTTTCGGATGATTTTCTAATTCAAACCGCAAAGATTCACCTAATACCGCCAATTGTTCAAGATTGTCTCCGGTCAGCTCTAAACTAATCGGTGCAGAGACTGGCGGTCCCTGACCAAACATTTTTATAATCACTTTCGCAGCCGTGATGTTTTCATCAATTTTCCGTTGCATTTTATCAACCACATAGGGCACTTTTTTCACATCATCAATAGTCACAATGCCATGCGCATAGGAAGACAAATTATCCTTGTTCATAATTTGGTTGTAATACACCGAAGGATTAGAGCCGCCTACTAGCCAAGTGGTTTGTTGAATAGCCGGATATTCTTTCATGAGCTGTTCAATGTCTTTGACAACTTGTTGGGTTTCATCAATGTGTGTCTGCTCAGGTAAATAGACATGAATTTCAAATTGATCCCGATCAGCACTCGGAAAAAACACATTCCCTAGCTGTTTCGATAAAACGAATCCTGATAGGGGCAAGACTAAAACCAAACTCAAGGTTATCCAAGGGTGAAGCAACGCTTTTTTCAATACCTCACCATAACACTGCGCTAACTGCGGTGTTTGAACACCTTGCTGTAACCACGACAAATAATTGTTATCGTTTTCTTTCAACTTGATGGTTTCTGGCAATGGTGTGAATCGTGCAGCGAGCACCGCTATCACCGTAAAAGATAAAAATAATGAGCTTAATAGGGCTAAGACCACACTGATAGCAATCGGCCCAACAAAATCCCCAACATTTCCAGGCAGGAGGAATATGGGCATAAAACCTAAAACCGTGGTAATGGTTGAGGCCGATAAAGGAATAAAAAGTTGTTTGACACTTTGCTCTAAAGCGCGTACTCGATGGCTATCTTTACTCAGTTGTTTGCGTACTTCATCCGTCATCACGATGGCATTATCAATTAACAAGCCAATCGCGATAATGATGCCAAAAATCGTCATCTGATGAATTTGTTCACCAAAAAAAGTTAAACCAAACAAGGTTGAAGCACTGCTTAAAGGTAATGCTAAACCGACAATCAGTGCCGCGCGCAATCCCATAAACACCAGCACCACCAAAACAACCACCAACGAGCCCATTAACAGATTACCCGTTAAATCTTTCAATCGACTTTCTGTGTATTGATTTTGTTCGTAAATGATTTCGGTAGTAAATGAGTATTGATGACGCTCTGAAAATGTTTTAATAATCGCCTGCGCATTGTCTGTCCATCGATCAACCCGCATGGTTTTATCCATACGTGCTGCGACAAAAATACCCCGTGTGCTATCGATTAATGCTACCTCATTGTCTGGCTCTTTAGCGCCTTTATACACATCCGCAATATCTTTAACACGTAGATAATTACCTTGGCGATTCGATTGCAGAGGTAAATCACCGATTTGATCCATTGATAGCAATTCACCCTTAACGCTCATTTGCAATTCTTGCGATCCATCCTGATATAAACCGGCCGTTGATTTACTATCACTCGCAGCAATAGACTGCGCAACTTGTTGGGGAGACAGACCGGTGCTGATCAGTTGTTTAGGATGTATAGAAACCACCACTTCTTCGTCTTTCTCTCCATAAATACGAACTAGCTCGGTTCCCATCGATACACGTAAGTCATCTGCGAGTTCATCGGCAAAACGCGATAACATCGTTAAAGAGATGTCAGAATTAGGTTGAGGCGTTAACGACGTAATCAGGGTATAAGCAGCGGCTCCCCGTTTGTCATCAAAAAAAGGTTTACTCGCTCCCTGTGGCAAACGGCTTTCTGCATCGCTGAGACGGTCACGTATCTTTGAAAAGATAGTTTCGTTATTTTCTGACGTTACCCAAGCTTCAAGCTCAAGAGAAACTAAAGAAATACCTGCGCGTGATGTGGAACGCACTTCTTTAATCTCAAACATTTCGAGCAACTCATCCTCAATCACATCGCTCACTAGGATCTCAACACGTTCTGCGGAAGCACCAGGATAAGGTGTGATGATAATGGCATTACGGGTAGTAATGCGTGGATCTTCCAGTCTCGGCAAATTCGACAGTGCACTCAATCCAGCGACAATCACGATCACTAAAACCAATACCAATAAATGCGGATTGCGTAGCATGCCAGAACGCCATGACGTTAAATTATCGCGTGACATATTCTGGCATCTCCCTATTGATTTCTTGAACCACTACTTGTTGGTTCGGCACAATACGATGATTACCTTCAATCACTAAAAGCTCTTGGGTATTTAACGCCCCTCTCACATAAGCCCAATCTTTTTCAACATGAATCACCTCAACCAAACGTTGTTGAATAGTATGCACACCCTCCGTCGCTACAGCGACATTTAAAGTCCATAATCCTGTACGCCCATCAGCTAAAGCCGTTTGTGGCACCCAGAAGCCTTCTTTTTCCACTTTTTGTGTCACTGTCCAATACACCAAATCCCCTTCACGCCAATGATGAGGGGCTTCTGGAATATTGATAATGACATCAACGCTGCGCGTGGATGGATTAACAATAGGAGAAATGCGTTTCACTTCAGCTTTGACTTGCTCATCCCCTTGATGAAGATTGATCGTTTGGCCGATACTAAACTGCTCTAGGGATTCGGCAGGCACACCAAAGCGTGCCTCAGGTGATTGTGTTTGAATGACTGTCAGCACCTGAATACCCGCATTAACGACAGACCCAGGATCGAGAAAACGACGCGAGACAATACCATCAAAGGGGGCATATAACGTCGACTTATCAAGGTCCACATTAATACGTGTTAATTGCGCTTCAATTTCTTGCAAACGTGCTCTTGCATTATTGGCCGTTTCCTCGGCTTCGTCCAAATCTTGTATGGAGGCCACATCTGTTTGATTTAATTCACGAATACGGCGTTTAGTCTTTTCAGCCAGTTGCACATCAGCTTGTACTTGAGTTCGACGGGCTTTGATTTCTTTTTTTTGCGCTAAGAGCCTTGCCCTATCCAGTTCAGCCAGCGGCTGCCCCTTGGTCACCTGATCGCCCTCGTCCACTCTCACTTGTTTTATTAGGCCAGTGAGTTCGAAACCTAATGCAGCATTTAAACGTGGCTCAACGCGTCCGACAAAAAGTTGTTGTTTTTCATAGGATTGATTTTTTTTCAAGGGTGTCACTGCAACGGTTTTTAACGTAGCTGGCGATTCAACATCAATGGTTTGCGAACCTGCTCGGTTCAAAATCATCACCAATACGAGAAAAGGAATTAAGGTGGCCGTGAAAACCAGCAACAGTGGTTTTGATAAGTTCACAAAATTCTCCTCAAACTAGACTAGACGGTATGGTTTGATAGTAACCAAACTAGACTGGACTGTCTAGTATATGTTTGTTACGATTTCTTATATCTAACAGACCAACGCTTGATTAATTTTTGTTGAGTTTTTAGAGAATGCAAATTTGAACGATATGAGGAAGTGTATACCGGTATGGCAGGAGATTTACCCAAAGCAACAGCAGGCGGACGCACCAAAAGCGATGAGAAATCACAAAATATCTTATCCGCAGCAGCTAAGCTATTTTTAGAAAAAGGATTTGAGCGCGCTTCCATGGAAGCCATTGCTAAAGAGGCAGGCGTATCAAAGCAAACCGTTTACTCGCACTTTGGCAGTAAAGAGCAACTGTATCAACAAGTGATTTATCATAAAATTCAGGTATATGGTCTCAATGCTCTTGAAGACTTTCAAAGCGATGATTTAAAAAACTCGTTAATCGCTTTTGGTCATCACTTTGTTGAGCTGGTGACCGATCCAGAAGTCATGAACATGTTTCGTATCGTGATCGCGGAAAGTACTTCTTTTCCAAAAATTGCCCAATTATTTTATGAGTCAGGTCCTCAAAACACCTTAAATGTTTTAAGCCAGTACCTCAAACAAACCTTAGATGAGCATCAACTCAATGGTCATCAACCTTTACAGATGGCTATTGCCTTTGCCAATCTCTTAAAAGGTGATATGTATTTAAAGAGTATGATGTGCCTTGATTACCCACGCCAACCGCAAGACTTGCAAAATCACATTCATTTTGCCGTGAATACGTTTCTCAAAGCGTTTAACTTAGAACACGTTTAAAAAATAATGACAGTACATTTGCGTCATATTCATCTACTCAAAAGTTTCGTGAGACATTAACCGGTTAACAAGGTTTTTGTCGAGCCTTTCTCGATAGCTAACTTCGCATTTTTTTAGAGTGATGTTCATCACTCTAAAACCTCCAAACAAGACCACTTTATCCTTTGAAGTCCTGCATTTTTCTGGTGTTATGGCATAGTCATTCTGTGCACTATTAACGCCTTCGAGTGAGAACACCGCAAAGATTTTGTACCATGCGATTGTTACCATGCAAACAAATTTAAAGTACTCGATGATTTGTTGTGGGTTATTGCGATGGTAAAACCAATTAAAATTTTTTTTGCACTTTTCTATTCATGCACGTTATCCGCAACGGATATCGATATCATCTCAATAGATTTACCCAACAATTTTTTAGCAACGCCTAACAACCTGGCTGATGTTGAACAAATCAATACGAATAACAGCCTGATTAATTTACAACAAATCGGCACCGGCAACGAATCTCAAATCTCTCAACAACAAGGCAATAACTCTAGTATTCAATCGATTCAAAATGGCAGCAACAATGAATTACGTGTTGAACAGTCGGGCAGTAATCATTTGGTGACAAGCAGTCAGTTAGCCGTTTCTAGTGATATTGATATCACACAAAATGGTGTATCACATGCAGTGAATGTCACTCAAAATCAAATCAGTAATGATGTCAAAGTGCTACAAAATCAAGTCAGTAACAACGCACAAGTTTTTCAAAATGGCGTGAATAACACGATTTCTTTGGTACAAGACGGTATTGATATTAACGCTCAAATTTTCCAGCAAGGTAATGACAATAGCATTGACTTGATTCAAACCAGTGACGATGCACAAGCCGTTATTACCCAAATTGGCAATGATAACGTCATAGCCTTCGAACAAAATCCATTAGCACAACAAGTTTTAACCATTATCCAAATTGGCAATCAGCAAACTTTAAGAATTACAACGTTTTAATCTTGTTTAAAACCATTTATTAGGGGATTAACCATGAAAACCACCACTCAACCCAGTCGTATCGCACTACTGGTATCGCTGGCTCTATCCAATCAACTGGCCAACGCAGATATCTTTGACGATGATGGCATTAACAACGACGCCCGCACAGCCGGAGAAGAATACGTCCTAGAATTTTATGATGCTTCAGCGTCACAATATGGCTTTGCATTTAATCCATTTTTTAGCCCGGTTTTAAATAACTATATTGTTCTCAATTTTAACGCTTTTTCCAGTTCGTTTAATCTTGTGCAGGAAGGCCGCGATAATAGCATTTTGATGAATGATGATTTTAATACCGCGCCTTTGTTTACCACACTCAATAATGCGGACTTTAACTTCTTGCAAGTGGGGTTTGATAACCGCCTAGTGATTCGAGGTGTGCAGAATGTCTCACCGAATCCGCTGGGTAATGCCGTGAATGATAACTTTATTAACTTTGATATTGCGCAATTTGACGCATCAAACCAAGTGCTTATTTTACCCATTACATCCGGTAATTTAGATAACTGGCAACGGCTTGACCTTAGCATTACCCAATCCGGCAGCTCTTCATTGTCAGGTAACAATTTGGTTGCGCTTAATGCTTGGGTGGATGGTGACAATACCTTATCCTTTGATCAAGATGGTGAGTTTAACGCCATTATCAATCCGGTGATGGGTTTTTGGTTCGGCGTACCAGGTAACACCTTTATTTCAACAACCGAATCAAACCGTAATACCATTATTCTTGAACAATTTGGTATTAATAATCGCATAGGCAATGTTTTCGATGGCATTAGTGCATGGGACAATACGCGATTTGCCGTAGGCGGTATTAATGAAAATAGTAATGGCGATCATTTCAATACGGTCTTTGTTCGGCAAGATGGCATTAACAACATCATTGATTTAGAAGTTTATGGCTTTAACAATTTTGTCGATATTCGCCAGGATACCTTTTCTTATCAAAGCCGTGTCAATTTAGATCTTACTGGTGATTTTAATGATGTCATTATTGATACCATTGGGGTAGACAACAACCGCAATTTCTTCGAGTTGACTAATCTTGACCCCGTCAATGTTTCCATCAGAAGCGCTTTTGGCACTATCAGTCGCTTTAACCAAGTGAATATTGAACAAAGCTTTACAATCAATAGCTATGTTACGGTTGATATTTTAGGAAGTGATAATGATATTAATCTTTTCCAAGGCTTAAATAATTTTGGACAAGCATCGCAAAATGCGATTGATGTCCGTGTGGGCAGTAACTTTAATCCAGCGGATGAAAATGCTATCACTGTCAGTCAACGCGGTAGTTTTAATACGGCAGATATTCGCGTTGGCACTAACTTTAATCCAACCGATGAAAACGACATCACCTTGAATCAACAAGGATTTGATAATTCCGCATTGATTACCATTGGCGAAATTCGTTCTAGCGATAACAATGACATTGTTATTGAACAAACAGGATTTTCCAATAGCGTGGCTTTGAGTGTCAATGGTGATTTTCATAATGTTGATATCGAACAAGACGGTAATTTCAATGATATTGTCGGTGAAGATTTAAACGACTCCTTTGAAATTGATGGTATTGGCCAACCAGGTTTTAATGAACTCAGCATTACCCAAACCGGTAATTTTAATTTGGTGATGGGCGGAATGGAAAGTAATTTCAATACACTGGTGATTAACCAAGTGAATGGACAATTTGCACGTACCTTTACCGCAGGTTTTGGTAACACAGTCACTATCACTCAAATCACGCCTTAGTCCAATAAACTGATTAAAAGCCGATAAGCACTGTTTATCGGCTCATTAAGGAAAAAATGAAACTGATGAAAAAAAATTGTCTTTTGTTGATTTTGGGGTTACTGAGCTTTAATGCTCTAGCCGAGCCGAAGCCATGGTCTGAAAGCAGCGATCCGATACAATCCTTACTGTTGGATAGAACAGTCACACCCTTTGGCAAGCAGTTTTTTAAATCTTTTTCTGAAGCATGGAACAGCAATCAATTTAACTCGGGTAACGATGCTTTACACCTTTTAGTGAAAGAATCGTTACTGCCTCAATCACGCACGCTGATTCAACTGGAGATCAACCATCGTGTTGTTTACCGTTCCATCTTAAGCCATAGGAAAAGACAACAAATTGATCAAGATGCCCAGGATGCTTTTCAAAAAATTGCTCAATTCATTGCTCAGCAAGCCTTACAACAAAGCAATGAAGATATCGCTATCAGTGGTTACTAAATCTTATTAACCACGTTTCATCACCTCTCAAAAAATCACTCAAACCCCAAAGCTTTTGTTGTAACTTTCTTCTTCAGCCTATTCTAATTTTTCGCCATTCAATGAAGTTAAATTCTGTGAACAAAATGTCGTTGCAAAGACAACCAGTAGGCAGAATCTTTAGACGAAAAACGCATAAAATTTACCAGACCAAAAAATGAATCATGCACAACCAGCGTGACATCTTTTATTATCTATGGGTAAACAGCATTATGTTAAAAAAACTTTCCATATTTTTTATTCTTTTTCTCACCTCAAAAACTATGGCGAGTGAACTCATATACACGCCGATTAATCCAACATTTGGTGGCAATCCCTTAAATGGCTCTTTTTTATTGGGAAAAGCCCAGTCACAAAATGATCATACAGAAGAAAACGACTTGCTCAGTAGCTTAAACACCAGCGACCCTCTCTCTCGATTTCAAGAAGATTTAGAAAGAACCATTCTCAATAATATTGCTCGCGAAATTTCTCAACGAGCTTTTGGCGGGGAAGAAGGAGATGGCGAGATTACCAGTTATAACACAGAGCAATACACTATTGTGGTTGATACTGCTGATAGCACGCGGGTTGTGGTTAACATCACCAACAATGAAACCGGTGAAACCACCATTATCGAAGTTCCTGTTTTCAATTAACGGTTAGATTAAGGACAAAACCATGTATCACACAAAACTTTCTTTTTTAACACTAGTCTTAGCCGCGACTACCTTGTTATCCGGTTGTGCGAGCAAAGGAAAACCGTTAACCGAATCGAGCCAACCGCAATTAACCTATAAAAGCTCTCATTATGTCGCACTAAAAAGTTTGCCCAAAACAACGCACAAAATTCCGGTTTCAGTATACAACTTTCGCGATCAAACCGGGCAATATAAGCCACAGGCTAATGTCAGCTCGTTTTCAACATCCGTCACTCAAGGAGCTACATCCATCCTAACAGAAGCGCTTCTTGATTCGGATTGGTTTTTACCAATTGAGCGAGAAGGCTTGCAAAACTTGCTCACTGAAAGAAAAATTATCAGAGCCAGCAAAAAAATAGACAATAATGCAGCCATGGAACTCGCTCCTCTTAAAACCGCTTCGTATATTTTTGAAGGTGGCATCATCGGCTACGACTCTAATATTAAAACCGGTGGTGCTGGTGTGGGTTATTATGGCTTTAACGTGGGTGAAATGTACCGTGAAGATCAAGTGCACATTTATTTGCGCTTAGTTGAAGTCAACTCAGGGGCTGTTCTTGCTTCGGTATCAACCACCAAAACCATACTCTCGCAAGAATTACGCACCGGTTTTTTCCGCTATATTAGCTTATACCGTCTAGCCGAAGCTGAAGCTGGCTTTACAACTAACGAGCCTGTCTATACTTGTGTGCTGCAAGCGATACAAAAAGCCGTCACTAGCATTATTTTTGAAGGCGTAGAAAAAGGCATTTGGGACTTTAATGACCCTATGGATTTACAAAGTGAAGCCTATCTTAGCTACTTGCAGCAAAAGAAAGACGATTTTCACTATCTACAAAACATAGCGGATAAGCATGTAGCCAAAGAAGAAACGGAAATCCCCGAAAATAACAACCCTTTTGAACAAAGCTCTGAATTCGACGCAGAGTTCTATTAATTTTTGTGTGCGTTTTACCAGCCGCCGCCAAGCAGTGCAGTTTTACGGCGGCTTTTTTTTAGACCCACCACTCTTTTTATCCCTCTAGCCTTACTGACTTTCTTATCCATGCTCTATGGTTGAGTTCATCTCAACATCCTATAACTCTATTATCACCTGCTTGCAGGACAATTGCAGAAAAGTCTACACACCAGCACAATGAGAACTCGGTTGTAGTTTTATTGTGACGGGATTGGATTAATTTTGAAATCTTGTTATTTTAGTGCTTCACTGTAATTATCATCAGTAACACTTAGGTGTTGATAGCATTTAAAAGGACAAGATCGATGGCAAACTTCAATACTCACTTGGCTTTCTCAGCCATACTTGGCGGAGCCACCAGTGCATTGAGTATCAGTACAGGCATTATTGATGCTAACCAAGTGACGGCCTTGTGTTTATCCGTGCTGATTGGCGGCTTGTTGCCAGATATCGATTCAGATAACTCACATTCATTAGATTTAGTGTTTGCCATCTTAGGATTTTTTGCCTTGATTGCTTTTATATCAGCTTATGGCAAAGAATGGGGAATGGTTGATTTAATCCTGTTTGCTGTAGGCAGCTACTGCGTAGCCCGCTGGTTAGTTTTACCCTTTTTCCAGTACTTAACCATCCACAGAGGTTCTCTGCACTCCTTGCTGGCTTGTTTCATGTTTTCCCTAGTCACTAGCACCATCACCTATCATGCGCTAGGCTACTCAGCGTTTGATGCTTGGCTGTGTGGTATCGGTGTGTTTATGGGAAGTCTAGGCCATTTAGTGCTGGATGAAATCTACAGCGTTGATTTAATGAATGCACGCATCAAAGCCTCTTTTGGCACCGCCATCAAAGCCGTGAGCATCGATCACTGGAAAGGTAGCTTGGCCATAGCGGTTACCGGCTTTTGGGGTTACTACTTTGCGCCTGATACCAGTGCTTTTATCAACAAAATAGCCAGCATCGATTGGAATAATGTGGTCATTTTCTCGATTATCCCGTCTTATTTATTCTAATAACCTTTCTGTTTTTTCAGACGATGGTCATTAGCAAAGAATTTTTTTGAATTTATCCATGCCATGATGGTCATTACAAACATGGGATATGCGTTTTGCTCTTGCCGTGCAATCTTCGCTACTTAATCATTAAAAATCTAACGTCAATAATTTTTTATTGGCCTTGTGTCAAGGTGATTCTGAGTCAAATTTATGAAAAACATTCTCTATTTTTTTTGGTATTTTTTACTTTTTTTTTGTTCATCGATTGCAGCTAAAAACATTCACTATGAACACTGTCAAAAAGGTGATGTGCAATCATTGCGTGAAGTGGCAGAAGCTATCAATAGAAATTTTAGTGCTCAAATAGCTAAACTTGATCATAATGAACTCACGTCCGATGACAGAGGAAAACACTATAACTTATTATTTGAAAAGTGCATAGTCAATAATTTTTCATTAAACGATTTAAAAAAACTCCATGTGGAGCAGTTACAGCAAATTTTTTCATTAATCGATAGTGTCATTTTTTACGCAAAAAACCCTGCGGTTATTCCCATGTATACCAAAGTGCTCAATGAAAAGAAAACAAGAGGCGAAGATATAGACCATGCCATCATCAATCTTTTTCGTAATTACACATTACTACGATTGGATAAAGAAGCATTAGCTTTAAAATCAGCTTATCCGACTCTCTTAAAAGAGAAATCCGTTACAACCATTAAACGCTCAAAAAGTCCTGGCAAAAAGTTATTATATTTTCCTGAAAACCAAGACATCTTGATAGAAAAAGCCTTTCAACTGCCTCAAGGCAAACATATTGTGGTCATCAATTCTCTTAAATGCAATGGTTCAAAAAACTTTATACAATGGGTATCTGCTAAACCAGAAATGTTAGCTTTTTTTAAAAACCACTCAACATGGATAATGCACCAATCAAGAAATCTTGATGTTCAAGCTCTTAAAGATTTTAACAAAACACACCCAGAAATTTATTCCTATCACATCAACAGTGAATCCGATTGGCCAGAAATCCCATTTTGGGGAACACCCACCTTCTATCTTTTTGATAAGGGTAAAATGATTAAGCAACTCATAGGTTGGCCGCCAGAAGGCAAGGAACAACAACTCCAAGAATTAATCGCTTATTTTAACCCTCATCAAAAATAAATATTTTAGGTTTTAGTGCTGAAGCCGTCGGTAGACATATTCGCTAAACGTTTCCTGCTCTGGCTGTAACAACAGCCGGTAGTGGCTTTTGTATTTTGCTTCAATAGCATCAAAACCGTAGAGCTTACCGTTAGTATGATTCAATAAAACAAACCATTGGTTATGATTGTTTTCGAGCACACTCAAACACGAATCATCAAAGTATTGCTGACGAAACTGTAACGTTGCCCACAAAAAACTCTCTTTATCATGAATGCTAGGCGTACGTTGCGTGAGACCCAAAATATGATGCTGTCCGATGCGCAAGAAACCGACTTGTTGCAAAAATTGATAATAATCCCGACAAAATGACTGTCCAAACAAACGCTGTGCTTTTTCGATAGTAAAAGCGGCAGCACCATGATAACGCACCGTTATGCCTTGTATTTTGGCCTGTTGAATGTACTGAAGCAGCTTATCCATGAGTTTCAATCACTCTGTTTTGGCATCCATCATTGATAAAAAGCAGCCGCCATAAAACCACAATGACGGCCGAAGTCCCCAGGCACTTCACCCATGCACGTTGTTTGGGGATTGAAGGGATCGCGAATCCTGTAAAAATTCATGAAGCATTTGACAGCGATAGGCTGGGCGCAAACAAGAAAAGCCCCGCGTATTTAAATACTTTTTTATCGGGTTTTTTGTGCTAGTGAACTGATTGAAACTCTCCATCACATTGGTAAAAGTTGGGATGGTGAATGCTTCGGGTGTTTCTTTATTCCGTTTATGCAAAATGGCGTGTAATAAACTGGCTTTATCGGTTAATCGATAGGTATAGCGTGTGTGGTTAAACAGCCGGAACAAGTCTTCTTGCAAATAAGACCAACGCACTGCTTGATGAAAATCCAGTGGCGTCATGCTACAGCGTTTAAACCATTTTTCAGATCGGCGTTGACACCTTTTAGGCGTGAAGATGTGATGTAAGCTGTTACCAAAACTATCTAAGCTTGCCATTTCAATCACATCGTAAGGGGAATCTGGATCACAACTGAAGCAAGTGATGAGATAAGGGTGATTGCTCCAACTTGCCAATAATTGTTGGGCATGATGGTATTTTTTTGATTTTTGCTGGGCGTTCGGTAATAGCGTTTTTTCAGTGGTCATCATTTTTCTCATAAAGTTTCAAAGTGTTCGCGAGAAAATAATGACAAATTCAAAAAGTAAACAGCAAGTCAAATATTTCTTTATTCGGTTATATACCCATCCAAAACCATCAAAAAACGGTCTTGAACGGTTTTAAAACCATAAAAACCATTATTTCAGTTGCAATAAAGGTTATTTAATAAAAAAACAGGCTTATTAGAAGGGGCATGTTAGAATATAAGAAGGATTGCTAATAAGATTGAATGAGTTAAAATCGTTCACAGGTTTTTAGAAAACAAACGATCGACTCTAAGTGCTATGGATAAAAACTCAGAGCCTAAATTAATTTTTAATAAATATTATTTCCAGTTGGACCTGTACTGCCATCATCATGAGGATTAGTTTGTGTAGTGACGACTTCTAAAAATTTATTAGAATAATTTTTTTCTAGGGATTTCGCATTGCTATCATCAAGAACATTATTTTCTATTGTAACTTCATCAAGCACTTCAACAAAAAAATTTGTTTTTGAAAAAAAATCGATCAACAAATATAAATCATTAGTATCTTTTGCAGAAATACTGACAACTTCATCTTTAAATTTAAGTTTGTACTCATTATTTACGTTTATAGACATTGAAAAATCGTCAAAATTATGAACATCATTTTTTTCGAAAAAACTTTGAAATGTTTTAACTGTATCTACTTGATTACTATCAGATTCTATTTTTACAGAAAGTTCATTGTTTACATTAACATTAAAAATGATATTATGAAAAACTCCGCTCACGTATCCATCAACATTCAAATTATCTGCAGCATGGAGTGATGAGTTAAGAAAAAACAATATCGATACTACAATACCTATTTTTTTTATTGTAATCATAAGCCAACCCTCATTTAGATTTGATTTTCAGGAATCAGATCTCGCTCAACCTTTCGCAAGTCTTGCTTAATCATACTATATTCTAAATAAAACTTTTGATATTTTATTACTGAACCAGAGCCAAAGAGCTTACGAAGCATACGTTCTATTTTTTTTGTATCCACCCCTAACTTATTTGCTAGTATTTTTGCCTGATTTACTTCACCTTCTTCATCCACCAAATCATTAAGTTTTACTAACAATTTAATATTATCATCATGATTTTTTATATTTAACCACCTCTCCAATTTATCAGAACACTGCTCAAAGTCATCAAATATAGATTCTGCTTCTTCTTTATTGTTTTCCTTTTCTTTGCCCATTATTGAATTAATATTAATTTTACGCATGTAAGCAAAGAGAGAAATTTGAGCAAAAATCAGTAAAAACACTGTAAGAGTTATGTAGTAAATCGGAAAGGTAATTGTTTTGTAAAATGAAAATTTTTCTTTACTATTGCTTTGGTAAATATAGGGAGGCGTTATTTTTTTTAAGCCCTTAACAACCATAAAATGAAAATACAAATAAATTGGTTAAACCAGAGGAAAAAAAATAAAATGACCATGTTTTATTGCTGTTAAATTGT
>JBCCZV010000036.1:0-31423 GCA_039187085.1 Pseudomonadota bacterium | reverse complement strand
GACTATGTCCAGAATATGTTTTTAAGGTATTTTAATAGCTTATAATGATACGCTTTATCATCTTTTATACTTTTCTAGGGCTGTGCATAAGTCTTGCCCTCTTTCTACTTATGCCTGAACTCTACACAAGTAATCCATCGCACACATCCAATTCAAAAATGCATCAGCCCGTATACAGTTACGCGGATGCAATTGATAGAGCTAGACCATCTGTTGTTAATATTTTTACCTTAAAGTCTACGCCTTCTCAGAATTCATCGAGATTCAGATTCCAAAGACCAAGAAATAGAACATCAACAGATCAAGGATCTGGCATTATTATTTCAGAAAATGGTTTAATCATAACCAACTATCACGTTATAGAAGGCGCAAGAAGCTTCTTAGTGGAGTTGCTCGATGGAAGAAGAGTCGATGCTAAATTAGTGGGAACCGATGCGCCAACTGACTTGGCTTTACTAAAAATAGAGCTTGAAAATTTACCAGCTATTCCGATTGCTCCAGAAAATATGAGCCGAGTTGGCGATGTCGTATTTGCCATAGGACATCCTTATGGCGCATCTCAAACGGTCACAATGGGTATTATAAGTGCCACAGGCCGAAAATACTTAAGACTGGCTCAGTATGAAGACTTTATTCAAACAGATGCCGCCATCAACCCCGGAAACTCCGGCGGAGCGTTAGTCAATGCAAAAGGAGAATTAATTGGCATTGCATCGGGGTTTTTCTCCGAACAAGTGCGAAGCGATGGGATAGCTTTTGCTATCCCTATTGAACTCAGCAATTTTGTGACAGAAGAAATACTCAACAATGGGCGGGTAATACGTGGATGGGTGGGCATTACTGCTGTTGAGCTTAACATTCGTCAAATTAGCGAACTTAATTTAAATTTGGCTCAACCACAATATGTCACAATAGCTCGCATTGAACCTAATAGCCCAGCCGATTTAGCGGGACTTAAAGTTAACGATATTATTACGCGAGTTGATAACAAACTTATCAGAAACCCCCCGCAAATCTTTGAGCTTGTCGCATCTTACAGGCCAGGATTAGAATTGGAATTTAGGGTGTTACGTAAAACTCCTAGAGGTTATTACGAGCTATCATTAAATCCCAAATTGATTGAGCGGCCCAATTGATTAGGCCAAATAAACTATCCAATTCTGCGAATTTTAGCACCAATAAGTTGTAGCTTCTCTTCTATGCACTCATAACCTCTATCTATATGATAGATTCTGTCCACGACCGTCTCTCCTTGAGCAACTAACCCAGCTAAAACCAAGCTTGCCGAGGCTCTTAAATCCGTGGCCATAACCTGAGCACCGTGTAATTGTGCAGCACCTTGAGAAATCGCTGTATTTCCAGATATAGCGATATCAGCCCCCATACGTTGCATTTCGGGGACATGCATAAACCGATTTTCAAAAATGGTTTCACTAATAGTACCTGTTCCTTCTGCAACCGCATTAAGAGAAGTAAACTGGGCCTGCATATCTGTTGGAAAACCCGGATAGGGTGCTGTTTTTATGTTGACAGCTTTGGGGCGTTGGCCCTTCATATCTAACTCTATCCAATCGTGACCTGTTTCAATGTGCGCGCCTGCTTCTCTCAGTTTTTGTATAACAGAATCAATGATATGAGGGTCAGTATTCTTGACTTTAATCTTACCGCCAGTTATGGCAGCGGCAACTAAATAAGTTCCAGTTTCTATACGGTCGGGAAGCACATTGTAATTTGTACCAGAAAGCTTTTCCTTGCCTACTATGTGAATAATATCAGTACCGGCACCAGTAATATCCGCACCCATAGATGTTAAACAGTTGGCCAAATCTCTAACTTCGGGTTCACGCGCGGCATTTTCGATAATTGTTTCACCGTCGGCCAAAACTGCCGCCATCATCAAATTTTCAGTGCCTGTCACACTTACGGTATCCATGAAAATATTTGCGCCTTTCAATCTACCGTTAGTTCGAGCTTTAATGTAGCCATCGACGACATCAATTTGCGCCCCCATTTGCTTTAAGCCATCAATGTGTAAATTCACAGGGCGAGAACCAATCGCGCAACCGCCAGGAAGAGAAACATCTGCTTTCCCAAAACGACTCAATAATGGCCCCAAAACCAAAATAGATGCTCGCATTGTTTTTACCAGTTCGTAAGGAGCAACGAAACTGTCAATCGTACTCGCATCCACCTCAACATTCATTTTTTCATTTACGGTTAGCTGAACCCCGAGTCGACCAAGCAACTCTAATGTGGTTGTCACATCATTCAAGTGGGGTACGTTCCCTACTGAGGTAAGCCCATCCGCTAACAATGTTGACATTAATATGGGTAAAGCTGAGTTTTTCGCTCCAGAAATTCTGACTTCACCGTTTAGGGGCTCGCCACCCTTAATTACCAATTTATCCACTACAAACTCCAGGGTAAAAGCATACAAGATAAGCAATACTTGATTATAACAATCAAAGACAAAGCTTTCGCTCTTAATTTTTATACGATACTATGAAAGATTAAAACAGAAAATGAAAATTTTCAGTGCGTAAGCTGATATTAAGCACTTTAGTGGTGAGTTAACTCACCACTAAAGTGCTTATTTAACAGAAGTTTACAAACTACCAATTTGTAACTTTTTTGCCTTTTCCCACTCTTGGGGAGTAAAAGCTTTGATGGTAAGAGCGTGAATGGCACCTGACGCAATATGTTGGTTTAGGGTTGCGTAAACAGCTTGCTGACGTTGGACTGGCCTTTTACCTTCGAAATCAGAGCTCACAACTCTGGCTTCGAAGTGGCTGCCATCACCGTTAACACTAACTTCATTACATACGAGCGCATCTTTAATTAAACTTTCAATCTCTTGGTTGGTTATCATCATTCATTCCTAACACAGGTCGTTTACTAATCGGTTTTCTCTTCAGTTTTGCTATTGACTATAGGTAATGACGATAGAATACCACAAGCTTCAGCGATGTTGAGCAATGTTTGAGGAAGGTTGATAAACTCTGTTTTTTTGTTGGCTGCCGTTCGCAAACGAAATATTTCAGCAATAAAAGCCAACCCTGCGCTATCAGCATCGGTTACTCCTGAAACATCAACCGTTTCGCCTTCAAAATTGACTAAAGCATTTCGTTTTGACCAAAGGCCTTCCACAGTATGGATGACCAGAGGGCCTAATATAGTAGCGGTGGCAGCACCCTCAGTCAGTATTCGAGCTTCTCGGCGAGTATTTTGTGTCATGTCTGGGCTCATTGCAGCGCTTGTTTGTTTTTGAAGGCTAACTTAGCCACAAGCGTATCCCAAGATTCAGCAGCAACCAAAGGGTTGTACTCTTTATTTTTACTGATGACTAAGCTCACACCTTCAACAATAATATCGACAACTTTCCATCCCGACTTATATTTCTTCATACTATATTTGACATTAATAGAAGGATCAGACTTTCTATCAATAACCGTCTCAACCATTGCGCGTTTATCGCCTTCTTTATATTTTTTCATTGGCTTGTATTCGATGGTTTCATTCGTATACTCATTAAAAGCTTTTGCATAAAACAGTATCATGAAAGTAGAGAATTCTTGAGTAAATTTCTCTTGTTGTTCTTTCGTTGCCTTTTTCCAATGTTTGGAGAGTACTCGACGAGCAACAGTGGTATGAGCAATATGTGGCATAAGAACTTGCTCGATAATAGTATAAAGCGAGTTAACAGTCCGCGTTTCTCTATCCAACGTTTGTATACGTTTTATCATTTCTTCTGATAAAAGTTTCACAATTTCATCAGGGCTACCAGAACCAGGTATTTCAACAGTTTCTTGTTGAGGCGTTGTACTGCTACTATTTTTAGGTGTCGCAGTTTCTTTGGACTCTAGAGTTGACTGGGCAGTTTCTTGAGATTTTTCTTCTGTAGCCAGTAATGGTGCTGCCATTATAGACAAAATTAACAAAAGGCTGGTTTTGAACATGATTAAAGCTCCTTATTAAATTTTACTCATAAAAGGTCATGACTGTGTTCGTTTTATAAATCAGTCGAGTCTTGGTTGAACATAAATTTACCAATCAGTTCTTCAAGGACGATAGCCGATTGGGTATCATAAATTTGATCGCCATCTTCCAAAAGTTCTTCGTCAGCCCCTGGCGTCAAAGAAATAAACTGTTCTCCTAGTAGCCCTGCTGTTAAGATCGCGGCACTCGTTTCAGATGGAAATTTATTAAAGCGGCTAGAAATTGCCAATTTAACTTTTGGCATCATACTTTCTTCATCTAACGTAATCTCTTTAATTCGGCCAACAACAACCCCCCCCACTTTCACAGGAGCGCGTGGTTTTAGCCCACCAACATTGTCAAAGTCAGCGACAAGTTCATACGTTTCTTCCGTTTGTAATTTATTTATATCGCTTATTTCATAGGCAAGTAGGAAAAAAGCACCTATCGATAAAGCGATGAATAAACCCACCAACAATTCTATTTGCTTTGATAGCATCGTCTACACTCCAAACATCACAGCTGTTAATACAAAATCCAAACCGAGCACTGCTAGTGATGAGTGTACAACGGTTTGCGTTGTTGACTTTCCTATTCCTTCCGACGTGGGAATCGTATCATAACCTCGATATACGGCAATCCACATAATAACTAGACCAAAGACAACACTTTTTATAAATCCATTAATAACATCCTCTCTAAAATCGACAGCCGATTGCATAGACGACCAGTAACCTCCTGCATCAACTCCCAACCAATCAACACCAACCACATGACTACCCAGCACTCCTACAACGGTGAACATCATAGCCAAAAGAGGCATTGCAATAAAACCGGCCCAAAAACGTGGGGCAATCACACGCTTTATTGGATCCACAGCCATCATTTCGAGACTGCTCAGTTGTTCTGTTGCTTTCATGAGTCCTATCTCAGCCGTTACAGCAGAGCCAGCTCGACCAGCAAAGAGTAATGCTGCGACAACAGGACCTAGCTCTCTGACTAAGCTCAAAGCGACTAGAGGACCTAAACTACCTTCAGCACCAAACTTTATTAATGTCGAGTAGCCTTGGAGCGCTAACACCATGCCTATGAAAAAACCTGCAACCAGTGTAATGGCTAGTGATAAAACCCCTATGTGGTAAAGTTGTTTTATAAATAGGGCGAACGCTTTCAAAAAATTTTTAGGTAAAGTAAAAACCGCGCTCATAAGTACCAGCCCGGAACGCCCCAAAGACTCTAAGAAGCCAATACCAGAACGACCCAGTAAACGTAACCCATTCATTAAGAGTGGTCCTTCATTAAAATATCATCGCTATAGGATGATGCAGGAAAATGGAAAGGCACTGGACCATCAGCAAGTCCTTGAATAAACTGTTCTACTCTTGGTTCTTCAGAACGGCCTAGTTCCTCTGGTGTGCCATGACCAATGACATAGCCATTGGCAACGATATAGATATAGTCAGCAATGCTAGAAACTTCGGGAACATCGTGAGAAACAACGATGGATGTCAAGCCAAGAGAGTTATTTAATGTCCGTATGAGACGAACAAGTACTCCCATTGCAATGGGATCTTGTCCAGCAAAAGGCTCGTCGTACATCATCAGTGCCGGATCTAGGGCTATGGAGCGAGCCAAAGCTGCCCTGCGTGACATGCCTCCTGATAATTCCGCTGGCATAAGGTCGCGTGCACCGCGTAACCCTACAGCATTCAGCTTCATCAACACGATTTGGCGTATAATTGATTCAGGAAGCCGAGTATGCTCTCGCAAAGCAAAGGCCACATTATCGAAAACTGATAACTCCGAAAACAGAGCACCACTCTGAAACAGAAGCCCCATCGACTGCCGCATATGGAATAAATCTCTCCGCGACATTTTTACAACATCTTGCCCCTCAAATAAAATTTGCCCAGTGTTTGGCTTTAGCTGACCACCAATTAAGCGCAATAGTGTCGTTTTTCCTGTTCCTGAAGGCCCCATAATGGCAGTTATTTTACCTCTGGGGATATTGAGGTCGATATTTTTATAAATTGGGCGCTCGCCTCTATAATAACTCAAACCTTTAATTTCTATGATGTTATCCATTCTTTGCCACTTGACTAGATTCTGACCGCATATTTTAACCAATTCTCAGACAGAGAATAAGTGTTATATTCAGCAAAACAATACAAAATACGATCTTTTCTCACATAATTCGTAAAACTTACTTACAAAAACCGTTTGGCGGTAGCCAACTTGTCATCGTAATCTACATCTGTGTCACTACAAGTCAGTGAAAAACGGTTATATTCTTGTAGTGGATTTTCATTTGAGCATACTACTCATAAATTATGAACAAAAACTGAATACACTCAATAATCGGTTATTAGCTTGATATTATAATTGCGATAAATCAAAAATTTTTCTTTTTTATCACGCAATTGTCGGAAGCTTTAAACAGAATGCCCCATAATTAGCCAATCGAATCATTCATACGCCAGGCTTGGGACTAAAAGAGAAAAACCTTGATTTTGCACATTATTAACTTTCTAATACATCGCTAGTTTTTTAAATGCCATAACGAGATAACATGATCTTAAACTTTGCTTTAATAATTTTAGGTATCGCCCTGTTGGTTTGGGCTGCTGATCGTTTCACCGATGGTGCAGCAGCTGTCGCGCGCAACTTTGGGGTTTCACCAATGATTATAGGACTGACTATTATAGCTATAGGTTCTTCCGCACCAGAGATCATCGTATCGATTGTGGCGGCGTTTAACGGTGAGCCTGAGCTGGCTATAGGAAATGCACTGGGTTCAAATATCACCAATATTGCCTTTGTTGTGGGTATCACTGCATTTATCCTACCATTACAAGTCGAATCTAAAGTCATTAAACGAGAATTCCCTATTTTGTTCCTGGTGACAATTACCGCTGGATTGCTTATGTCAGACCTACAGCTGACCACTTTTGATGGCATTGTTCTATTGGTTACTTTGGTGATTTATATCGCCTGGTTGATCACGATTGGCATTCAATCTTCAAAGGCGAAGGAACAAGATAGAATGATTGAAGAGCTGGTCGATGAGTTACCGGATTCCATGTCCAATCAAAAAGCAGCAGGTTTAATTGTAATAGGAGCTATATTACTGGGCATAAGTTCACAAATTCTTGTCTACGGTGCTACACAAATCGCTAGAGAGTTTGGTGTCAGTGAGTTAATCATAGGTTTAACTATTGTTGCTTTAGGGACTAGTCTTCCAGAATTAGCAGCATCCGTTGCTGGCGTTTTGAAAAATGACCATGAAATGGCCATTGGTAATATTATTGGTTCAAATATTTTTAACTTACTCGCCGTACTAGGTATTCCTGGTATTATTGCATCCACTCAACTAGAGTCCACTGTTGTTTACAGAGACTTCCTTGTTATGTTTGCTTTAACTGTTGCCTTGTTTTTGATGGCTTATGGTTTGCGAGGCCCTGGACGAATTAATCGTTTAGAAGGCGGAGTTCTGGCTGCTGCTTATGTCGGCTACTTAATTTTACTCTACTTTCAAGAAGTGCCAAAAAGTCAACAACCTGAAAAACAATATTCTCAGGCTTACTCGACTCTCTTCTCCGAGCCAGCGAATAGAATTTATAATGGATGATCTTACTTTCAAACTCGTTATGAAATTTATAAATGTCCAACAGAAAAGTGTGTACCAAAAGATGTTAAATGCAATTAAAAGAACTCATTATGTCTCAAGCCAATATTAAACGAATTGCCCAAGAAGTTATCCAGATCGAAAAACAAGGAATCGAAACGCTAGTTAGCCGTATTGATGATAATTTTCAAGAAGCCTGTGAAATCATACTAGCTTGTAAAGGTAGAGTGGTTGTCACAGGGATGGGTAAGTCAGGCCATATAGGTTCTAAGCTAGCTGCAACACTCGCTAGCACAGGCACTCCAGCTTTTTTCGTACATCCAGGGGAAGCTAGCCATGGCGATCTTGGTATGATTACCAGTCATGACATTGTTGTCGCTTTATCAAATTCAGGAGAAACGAGCGAAGTCATCACACTTCTTCCTGTTATCAAACGACTTAATGTCAAATTAATTGCTATGGTTGGTGACATTCATTCAACCCTAGCTAAACAATCCAATGTCACCTTAAATGTCCATGTCGAACAAGAAGCTTGTCCTCTTGATTTAGCGCCGACGGCTTCCACAACAGCCGCTTTGGTTATGGGTGATGCCTTAGCAATTACCTTACTCAATCTTAGAGGGTTTACGGCCGATGACTTTGCCTTATCACATCCAGGCGGAAGTCTTGGTAAACGCCTTTTACTTACCGTAGACGACCTAATGCATAGTGGTAACGATTTACCCAAAGTGGAAACCAGCACAACCATAAGCGATGCTTTAGTTGAAATGACGAACAAACGACTCGGAATGACCACTGTTTTACGAGGTAACCAGGTCGTTGGGGTGTTTACCGATGGTGATTTGCGGCGTACTTTGGAAAAACCCATTGATATAAAAACTTCAATGATCGGTTCAGTGATGACTAAAGGCTTTAAAACGATCATTTCAGGCTCTTTGGCCTCTGAAGCCGTTAAAATCATGGAGACTTACCGTATTAATGCTATAGCTGTCACAGATTTATCGCAAAATGTTATAGGCGTACTCAGTATGCATGACTTACTTCAAGCTGGAGTAGTTTAAATAATTTTAGGTGGACTTGATATGAATTCAAACCTAACTGATATCATTGAAAAAGCAAAAAAATCCGTCTACTTGTTTGTGATGCTGATAGATTTTTGATCGGTGGCAAAGTTTATATATGTAATGATGTGGAAAGCATGAAAACTTTTGACATCAAAGATGGTTTAGGGATTAAGTTGTTACAACGTTTTGGTGTAGAAACCGCTATCATCACTGCCTGGAAACCCCAAATTATCCTAAACCGAGTTAAACAGCCCAATGTTCAACATATTTTTCAAAACCAAAAAAACAAATCACATTGTTTGCCTCTATTACTTGAAAAGTTGAACTTAAGCGTCGATAGTGTTGCCTATATTGGCGATGATTTGCCCGATTTATCCTTAATAGAAAGCAGCTTTGTTAAGAGTAAACCTCTCAGATGCGACAAGCGAAGTTAAGAAACACACATAAGTGGATAACATCAGCTAGCTTACAAGGCGTAGTGAGAGAATTAGCAGAACTTATTGCTTGAACCTCAAACTAAGATAGATGAGGTTCATACGCCTTATCATCCTGAGTAGATAAAGTATTACTCTAAAATAACGCTTTAATTTTCTAGTAAAGCCTTAAGTTTTCAACGAGGAAAATACGTTGCGTTTTATAGCAAAAAAACTCGGTTACAGATTCATTAGCATTCGCCTTTTGCTTTTAATACCACTGACCCTTATTACTGGGTGTGATATGCATGTTGAGTTAAGTGAAACTTCTGAAATGACAGATAAACGTCCCGATTATGAAATGACTTTTGTCACCAGACACCAATACGACCGAAATGGCTCACTAAATGCTGTCACATCAGCTAAACATGTCACAGTCGATATGATAAAAAGAACCACCCAATGGGAAAGCCCCCGCTTTTTATTTGTTGAAAACCAAAAAAAGTGGTTAATTAATGCGAAATTAGCTGAATCAATCGATGATACGCGCTTATATTTTTACAATGGTGTAGACTTGTCTTATCACGAAAACAGTGATGAAAACTACGAATTTCCTCTGCTATCCATGGAGTTACAACAATTGGATATCGACATACAGCAGCAAATCGCCACTTCAAACAAACCTGTCAATATACTGATGCCTGGGGGCACCATCCAAGGTTCAGGCATTACAGTTAACCTCGAAACTTCTACTGTAGATTTGAACAAAGTCAAAGGGCACTATGAAAAACTTTACTAATCACACACTTGTCTTGTCATTGCTTTTTATTGAGAGCTTTTTCATAGGAACAAATTTAGTAGCAGCTGGCTCACAACAAACAACTATTGGTAGCTTAAATGTAACGGCTGAACAATGGTCATTCAATCTTGAAAAGCGTACAACAACCTTTTCAGGTAACGTTATTTTTGGCGCACAAAATTTTTCTGTAGCCTCTGATAGTTTGCAAACTTCTTTGGATGCTAGTAATCAAGTTAACAAACTACAAGCGATAGGTAAGCCACTGACAGTGACATATCGTGACAAAGACAACAACACATTAAAGCTCAAAGCCAATCGACTGAGATACACTAATGGCAGTAATACGATCTATCTCACAGGAAACGTTATGTTGGAAGGCTCCGACAACAATCTCTCTAAAACAACATTAAGCGCAAATCAGTTTATTGTGAAATTAAAAGACGAACAGCTGGATTGGGTTGAAGCTAAAACTGCAAGTGGTACAAAAAAAGTATTATTTCAGCATATGGATGAAAACTCTCTTCTCAATGTCACCGCGGAAGCAACGAAAATTCAATACCTAGCCAAAGAAAGTACGGTCACTTTCTTTGAAACCTTACTTCATCACAATAACGATCAAATCAATGCTAAATTATTGACTTACAATGTAAAAGATAAAACGTTTGCTGCTCCTGTAACAGGTAGCAGAATCAGTGTCACAAAAGAATTGGCTCCTTAACTATGATTCACTTATTGCGGGCTTCAAACTTAGCAAAATCCTATAAATCGAATACTGTTGTGCGCGACGTGTCTATTGAATTGGCAAGTGGCCAAGTAGTTGGTTTGCTGGGTGCTAATGGTGCAGGCAAAACCACTTCATTTTATATGGTAGTCGGGTTAGTCACTCACGACAAAGGTGAAATAACACTAGATAATCAAAATATCGGGCATTTACCAATGCATAAACGAGCTCAAATAGGCATTGGTTATTTACCACAAGAACCATCGATTTTCCGCAAATTGACAGTGGAACAAAATATCCTCGCAATTCTTGAAACACGAGCCGATATTGATAAAGTCGCTCAAAAAAACCTTTTAGAGAAGCTTCTTGGTGAGTTTAATATTGGCCACATACGCAATAGCCTAGGTGTGAGCTTGTCAGGTGGAGAGAGGCGGCGAGTTGAGATTGCTCGTGCCTTAGCAGCCAATCCCAAGTTTATACTGCTTGACGAACCTTTTGCCGGCGTCGACCCAATATCAGTGAACGATATCAAGCAGATCATCAACCACTTAACAGAACGAGGATTAGGCGTTCTTATTACTGATCATCGAGTCGAAGCAACACTTGAAGTTTGCGACCAGGTGTACATAGTCAATGAAGGAAGAACGATTGCTCAAGGTTCGCCTGAGAACATATTGAATAATACCGAAGTAAGGGATGTCTATCTGGGAAATGAATTTAAATTATAACGCCTAAGTTTATGTTGTTATTTGAAAAAAAACCTTTCTATGATAAGAGTAGTAGAAATCGCACAGCATCTATGGTACTTGTTTATAATCTAAAATAACTAAACTTTAATCCATATTCAGGAACTGTTTTTTATTCATGAAACCTGCATTGCAACTGCGCGTTGGCCAACAATTAACTATGACTCCCCAGCTACAACAGGCTATTCGGCTGTTGCAGCTTTCCAGTTTAGATCTTCAAGCAGAAATTCAAGAAGCTCTGGATTCGAACCCTCTACTTGAAGTGAGCGAAGAGGACGAAAACACGATTTCAAAGGAAGACTCCCTCAAAGAGCTCAATGAAAATGATGCCATTAGTGATACTGAAGAACTATCTTACAATGAAAACAGCGCGTTAGAGGTATCTTCTATGGATGAGTTCGATTCATCCGATGCTATGCAAAAAGATACCATTGACACTGATCTACCAGTAGACACTCAATGGGAAGACTACTCTTCGGCCCCTTCCGTTTCTTTGGGACCATCTGATCCTGATAATGACTTTGACTTTCAAGGCAAAACCACCGACTCCTTACACAGTCACTTAATGTGGCAAATGCAATTAACACCATTTACTGAAGTCGACCAGGTTATTGCTACAACAATTATCGATGCAATTAATGATGAAGGTTACCTCACTTTGACTATTGAGGAAATTTTCGAAGGTCTATCGGCAAACCTAAGTGCAGAAGAAGAGCTTATCGATATTGACGAGGTGAAAACTGTCTTACGTCGCATCCAAAATTTTGACCCTCCAGGTGTCGGCGCAGGCAATTTGCAAGAGTGTCTTCTACTTCAAATCAATCTCACCTTGCCAACTGAGGACCCCGTGGTTGAATTGGCCACCCGGATTATAAAAGACTATATCGGCGATTTGGGTAACAAAAACTATAGAAACATATTTTCAAAACTTAAAATTTCTGAAGAACAACTTAGAAGTGTATTGAAGCTGATTCAGACACTTAACCCTAAGCCAGGAAGTGACATCGCAGAGTCGCAAGCTGAATATATAACACCTGATGTCTATGTCTTCAAAAAAAATGCACGCTGGCAAGTCGAGCTAAACCCTGAAAATGCACCTAAACTTCGAATAAACAGTAATTACGCAGGACTTATTAAGCGCGCTGACTCCTCACAAGATAATACTTACCTAAAGAGTAATCTGCAGGAAGCAAAGTGGTTTTTGAAAAGCTTGCAAAGCCGTAACGAAACGCTTTTAAAAGTTGCAAGCTGCATTGTGGAACGTCAACAAGCTTTTTTAGAGTATGGCGATGAAGCGATGAAGCCTCTCGTTCTCGCAGATATTGCTGAAACAGTAGAAATGCATGAGTCAACTATCTCAAGAGTTACTAACCAAAAGTACATGCATACACCGAGAGGGATTTTTGAGTTAAAATACTTTTTTTCAAGTCATGTCAGTACAGCTAATGGTGGAGAGTGCTCATCAACTGCGATACGCGCTCTCATTAAAAAATTAATTGCTGCAGAAGCACCGAAAAAGCCTCTGAGCGATAATAAAATTGCGCAAATACTTGAGGAGCAAGGAATTAAGGTGGCTAGAAGAACGGTTGCGAAATACCGTGAGGCGATGTTAATTCCTCCATCAAATGAGCGCAAGTCCTTACTTTAACTTCAAACCATAGAAGGAAAAGTCTATGCAAATAAATCTAACTGGTCATCATGTTGATATTACTGACTCATTGAGAGATTTTATTAACAGTAAATTTGAAAAGCTTGAGCGACATTTCGACCATATAAATAATGTTCATGTCATTTTAACGGTTGAAAAAGTTCGTCAAAAAGCAGAAGCTAGTCTCCACGTTAATGGTGGCGAAATATTTGCTAATGCTGAAAGTGAGGATATGTACGCCTCTATTGACGCACTCATAGACAAGCTCGATCGCCAAGTTATCAAACACAAAGAAAAAATGATTCGTCATTAGTTGATTATCACTTTGGAACGATGAATATTACGACAATACTTGATGTGGAGCGCGTTGTTGTCAACGCTGCTCCGACCAGTAAGAAAAAAACGCTTGAATTTTTAGGAAACATACTCTGTTCTAAGTTTGAGCACCTCACACCTCAGTTAGTAACCAATTTTTTGTGTTCGAGGGAGAAGCTGAGCAGCACAGCTATAGGCAATGGTGTCGCCTTACCTCATTCTAGACTCAAAAATATCAATCAAGCTGTTGCTGCACTCGTTGTCCTAAAGAATCCTATCGATTTTGACACGCTTGACAATCAGCCTGTTGATATATTTTTTGGCCTTTTAGTTCCCGAAAATGCCTGCGAAGATCACCTACAAATTCTTGCTGCTGTCGCTAGGTTATTTAATGAGCCGCAAAATGCATTGCACATTAGAAGTCTCAAAACATCACAGCAGGTTTTCGATTTTGCCTGCCAAGCACTCAATCATACTGAGCCAGGACTAAAAGGAACAGGTTAGTGAAAATCATAATTATAAGTGGTCGCTCAGGATCTGGAAAATCAGTGGCACTCAAATCTTTAGAGGACCATGGGTTTTTCTGCATTGATAATTTACCACTTTCTCTATTACCAGAACTTGTCAATAGAACAGAAGAAATGACACGTGAAATTGCTGTTAGCATTGATGCAAGAAACACTCCTTCACAACTTTCACATTTAGATGATTTTCTCGGTCAAATTAATAATGATACCTGCCAAATCCAAATTGTATTTCTCGATGCCAACGATGCCACACTGCTTAAGCGCTTTAGCGAGACCAGAAGGCGACATCCTCTCACTCATGAAGGCTTGTCATTAAGAGAAGCTATCGCGCTTGAGAATAAGCTCCTCGAGGTTTTATCCTCTCGAGCAGATCTCATTATCGACACAAGCAGTTTAAGACAATATCAATTACGCGATTTAATCGCAGAGAGAATTTTAAATACAACAACCTCCGAACTCAACTTAATGTTTGAGTCTTTTGGCTATAAGCATGGCGTACCTCGCGATGTCGATTTTGTATTTGATGTTCGGTGCCTACCTAACCCTTACTGGGAACCTTCGCTACGACCTTTTAATGGAAAAGACAAAGAAATTATTGAATTTCTCCAAGAACAACCTTTAGTGATGGAAATGTTTTGGCAAATAAAAGTTTTCCTATCAACTTGGTTACCAAGATTAGAAACTGATAGCCGGAGTTATGTCACTGTCGCACTCGGATGTACTGGCGGGCAACATCGCTCAGTTTACATGACCGAGCAGCTCGCCAACTATTTTCGCGAAATCAGGAAAAACGTCCAAGTCAGGCATCGAGACTTAGTGCAAAAATGAGCGAATTCAAGGCCAAAACGAAGATCATTAACAAAAAAGGATTACACGCAAGAGCCGCCGCAGAAGTCGTTAATTTAACAGCAAAGTTTCAATCATCCATTTCCATCGAAGTTAACGATAAAATCGCGGCAACAAATAGTCTCATACAGTTACTCATGCTTGCTGCAGCTAAGGGTAGTGAAGTGACTGTTGTTGCAAAAGGCGAAGACAGTCAACATGCAGCCTCAGCACTGATACATTTCTTCGAAAATAAATGCTTAGAAGAAGATTAAAAAATTTCTTCCTAATAAGCCCGCACTCCTTTAATCACATCAAACTAATTTCTTGAAATTCCGAGGTATTTGCTGATGACATTAACTCAGTAAGATACAATATGATAAATCAATTGTTGACCGGGTAAATGCAAATGTCTAACGTGGATAATTTACAAGAACCATCTCACCACTTGCGCCAAGTTAATGAAGCATTGACCAGCGGCATGTTTGTTCATGTTCGTAAAATGCTTAATGATCTACCCTCATCAGACGTTGCGCATTTACTCGAATCTTCAATTCCAAAATATCGTGCAGTTCTTTGGGATTTAATTGATGAAGATAAAGAAGGCGATATTCTTCACTATTTAAGCGACGAAGTTCGTAATGCCTTCATGAGCCAAATGCAACCTCATGAGCTAGCTGCCGCTGCTGAAGGATTAGAAACTGATGACTTGGCAGATATTTTTGGTGATTTACCTGATTCCGTGTATGCAGAAGTTACCAAACTTTTAAGTCAACGTGACCGAGCACGTGTCGAAGCAGCTCTGCACTATCCAGAAGATACTGCAGGAGGGTTGATGAACACGGATACCATCACCGTACGTCCTGAAGTCTCTCTCGATGTAGTGATGCGTTATTTGCGCCTTCGAGGAGAGCTGCCGGATACGACGGACAATCTCTATGTTGTCGATAGAGCTGATACTTTAGTAGGTGTCATCAGTCTCGGCACAATTCTCGTTAACCAACCAACACAGCAAGTTTGCAACATCATGAATTCTGAAATACACCCGATAAAGGTTGATACCAATGCGAGCGATGTTGCTAGTCTTTTTGAAAGGCGGGATATTATTTCTGCCCCTGTTATTAATGAGCAAGGGCAACTACTAGGGCGTATTACTATTGACGATGTTGTGGATGTCATTTTAGAAGAAGCAGACCATTCTCTAAAAGGCATGGCCGGACTTGATGAACAAGAAGATACATTTGCTCCTATATTTACCACAGCAAGACGAAGGGCAATTTGGTTAGGTATTAATTTACTAACAGCGATAATCGCCGCAGCCGTGAGTAATCAATTCGAAAATGTATTGGAACAATATGCAACCTTAGCGATACTCATGACGATTGTTCCTAGTATGGGTGGTGTTGCAGGCATACAATCACTAACTTTAGTCATAAGAGGCATGGCACAAAATCAGATTAACGCTGACAACAGACGTTGGCTAATCAGTAAAGAGCTTTTTGTTGGGCTTATAAATGGCGTTTTGTGGGCTTTAATTATCGCCGCATTAGTCGCTATTTGGAAAAATGATTTTATGATAGGTGCTATTATCGCTTGTGCCATGACTATTAATCTCAGCGTCGCTTGCCTTGCTGGAGCCTTGGTTCCCTTCGCACTGAAAAGATTAAAAATCGACCCCTCTTTGGCAGGAGGCGTCGTTTTAACCACCATAACAGATGTTGTTGGTCTTATGTCCTTCCTGGGTTTAGCCACTCTGTTATTAGTTTTATAGTGAGTGAATAAAGTTATGCATCGCCCGCTACCATCATATCTTCAATGACTATCGAGCCCGTCAGAGTACTTGACCTGTGATCTAAGTCATTACCAATCACACTAATGTTTTGGTACATATCTTTCAAGTTTCCAGCGATAGTAAACTCGTGTAAAGGATATTGTATTTCACCGTTTTCTATCCAAAACCCATCCGCACCTCTAGAGTAATCGCCAGTAACAATATTTACGCCTTGCCCCATAACCGAAGTCACCAAAACGCCTGTTCCAATTTGTTTGAATAAATCCTCAAGAGAATATCCTGAGTGCGAAATCTCAACATTTCTCAAGCCACCAGCATTAGCTGTCGTCTTTAAACCTAAGCGACGTGCAGAGTAGGAATTCAAAACATAGCTTTCTAGCAAGCCATCTTGAACAATGGCATGCTCGTAAGTGGCCACTCCTTCGTTATCAAACATTGAACTGGCAAAACCTTTTAATTTATGAGGTTTCTCAATAATTTGTACATGATTTGGAAAAATGGGTTTGCCTAAAGCATCTAACAAGAAAGATGATTTTCGATACAGGTTTCCTCCACCAATAGCAGAGAAGAAATGTCCTAACAAACCACTCGCAATTTCCGCAGAAAATATCACGGGAACTTTACATGTTTTGACTTTCCGAGCGCCTAAATCTTTAACGGTTAACTCTGCCGCTTTTTTACCGATGGCTTGAGGACTTTCTAGATTGCCGAATTCACGAGCTACACTGTACCAGCCATTACGCTTCATTGTATTGTCAGTATCTTTAGCAATAAGCGTACAACTCATACTGTGTTGCGTACCGACAGAAGAAGCTAAAAAACCATGAGTATTACCGTAACTCCAAATACCCCGATAACTACCAAAACTAGCTCCTTCGGAGTTCGAGATTCGACTCTCGCTATCCAAACCTGCCACTTCGCAGGCTAAAGATTGTTCAATAGCTTGCTCAGTTGAGATTTCTGCTGGAAAATCCAACTGTAAATCCTTTAAATCTTTTGCCATGTGATTAGCATCAGCTAAACCTGCGTAAGGATCCTCAGCCGTATATTTAGCAATATCTATCGCATTAGCGATACACGCTTTCAAAGCTTCTTCGCTAAAATCTGATGTGCTCGCTCTTCCCTGTTTCTGCCCAATGTATACACCAATACTTAAGTCACATCCACGTTTAAATTGGAGAGTTTCCACTTCTTTCAGTCTAGAACGAACACTAACTGATGCGCTTTTCGATACACTGACTTCGGCTGAACTCGCACCCGCTGATTGGCATTGTGATAATATCTTGTTAATGAGTTTTTCTTGATCTTGCTTTTCTTGCTCTAAATTAAAACCATCAATTGTTTGGGTTATTGCCATTGACTTTCCTGACGATATGTTGTGTTGCGTTTAGCTTGTAATTTGAATATAACACAAATGCAAAATATGCTATCAAAATGAATAATTATGGTTGGAATTAATACAGAAAGTGTCTGTAACCTTGCCAACTCGTATGAATTTAACACATAATCTTTATTGTATGCTTGTTTCTTAATGGCTTGATTCAATTTGACTTAAATGTCAAAGTATCCATGCTGAGAGAGAAAATGGTTGGATTCATCTCATTCCCACAGGTAGCAGATCCGAATATCTACTGTATTAATCGCCTTTTTTGCGCGAATAATGTTATCTAAATATAGGTAATAAATTTGCTTGCCATCCGAGTCGAATGTTTACTATGATACTTTGCAAATAGTAAATAAGTATGAATAACTATGCCTCTTAGGCTACGTTGCTGTAACAAATGACTATTTTTATCTTTTGGATTGGGTTAATTGCATTTCAATATTTAACCATTTAATTGAGGCAACTTCACCCTGCCATGATTCATAGCTCACCTTTTCTCAAGCATGAATGGCTTTAACTGAGAATTTAAATTAAAAAAACAAACCACTATTTATATAAAACTCATGTATTCTGATTTAACCATTGATAGCCAAAAGCCATTGAACTGCCGATTTGAGCGACTCTTGGTTTTATGTTTTTTATTATTATTGACCCCTTCTGCAATAGCCGAGTTTTCCGAGCTAGGTGAAGAGTTATTGCTTGACGAAGACCAGGCGATTCGCAGTTTGCCTGTCGTGCTCTCCGCCACTCGGCTTAAGCAGCCCTTATCAGAAGCGCCTGCTTCTGTCACTATCATTGATAGAGAACTCATTGAAGCTTCAGGCGCCCGTGTTATCACAGATCTATTTCGTTTCGTTCCTGGCATGCAGGTAGGTGACTACAATGGGCACCTTACCTCGGTCAGCTATCATGGTATCGCTGATGAAAATGCCAAAAGAATGCAAGTTTTGGTGAATGGGCGAAGTATTTATCAACCTGGTTTATCCCGAGTTATATGGACTTCACTGCCGCTTGAGATTACTGATATTGATCGTATAGAAGTGATACGAGGACCCAACAGCGCCATGTATGGCGCTAACTCAACGCTTGCTGTGATTAATATTATTACGGTAGAACCTGCTGATGCTGAAGGCTTGACCGGCCAATGGACAGTTGGAGATAGAGGCATTAATGATCTTTACTTGGGCTATGGGAAGAGTTTTTCACACTGGGACTTAAAATTATCCCTAGGCTTGCAAGAAGATACAGGCCAAGATGTTCGTTTGGATGACATTGAACGCAATGACTCACGTGACCTACCTTACTTTTACTTTTTTTCCTCTTACCAACTTAATGAACGAACAGCTTTAGAATTTAGTGGTGGCATTAAAGAAGGCGATATCCAAACCGGTAGTGTTGATAGTAATTCTCTTTCGCGCTTCAACACAGTTGATATGTCCAATCGATATCTTCAACTCTCTTTCGAACACAGCAGCTCACAAGCTAGTGAATGGAAAGGACATATCTATTACACGTTTAGCGAACGACAAGAGAATTGGGAAAGCTGTGCGCCTAGTATTTTTCTCAGTGACGAATTAGGTGCTTTGCACGATGCAGACAGAAGCTATACTTTTCGATTATTAGAAGCTTACGCCAATAATGCTACGCTACCGAACCCGCCTTCACAAGAAATTGCAGCATTAGCACAAAATGTGCTCAACCGATTAATTCCAAATGGTTTCGAAGAAACTTGCGGCTTGGTAAATCAAGATATGCGAGAGCAACGTTACGATTTAGAGCTACAAAATACTTATCGGCTTAACGATGAAGTACGCCTTGTTAGTGGAATTAATACACGACGAGATATAGGAGAATCTGAAACTTACTTCGGTACGAAAGAAGAAAAAACCATCAATAGGCTCTTCTTCAATGTTGAATATCGTATATTACAGTCAGGATTGTTAAACTTTGGAGCAGCTTTTGAAAGAGACAGTATAGTAGGCTCAGAGTTTTCTCCAAGAGTGGCCTTCAATTACCTTTTAGATTCTAACCAATCGTTTCGTTTTGTTGTGGCAAGAGCCAGTCGTTCGCCCGATTTACTTGAAGAGAAAGCACAGTGGAACTATACCGTTAGAGACCTAGATACTTCGGTCAATGCCAACTCATCTGAGGGACGCTATTACTTAACAGGTATTGCTCAAGGCAACTTGAACTCTGAACAAATACTTTCAAGAGAAATCGGGTATTATAATGGTGCACTTTTCAATGATCTGGAAGTTGATGTGAAACTTTTTTACGATACTTTAGATGATTTGATTGAAAATGATCTGAATATTAATGTCGAAGAGTTCTCCATTACCAATGAAGGCAAAGCCAGCATTCAAGGTTTAGAAACACAAGTAAAATATCGATTCAGCAACCAAGCACTGTTGTGGTTGACCTATGCCTATGTTGATGTATTTGACTATACTAAACCTATATCCAAGCTCAGTACACCTCAACACAGTGCATCCATAATGGCAACTTACCACTTACCAAACGCACAAAGTGTGAGCGCTGCTGCGACTTACATGGATGAATACTTTGAAGAATCTTTTGCTAGAATCGATTTTCGTTATCAAAAAAACTTTAAGCTCAATGCGTCCAACCGATTAAATGTTGAGAGCGTTGTACAATATCGGCTTGACGAGCTCAATGAGTTTAATCAAATCAATGCCTTCGATAGTCCCTGGCATTATTATTTACGCCTTCGTTTAGATTTTTAATTATAACCTTAAGTTTATAAGTACTACGATGACAAATTCTGAAGACGACAAAACCCACTCTTCCTATATACCTGACGAACAAACTTGGGATTATCAATATGAACAAGAGGAAATTGACATTGAATATGTCAGTAAGTCGGAATTAAAACGTGACATGAAGGATATTCAAAAGTTGGGTGAGCAGATTATTGCGATGAATGCTAAGCAGCTCAAAAAACTCGCGCTTTCTAATGACTTACAAATTGAAGTTGAACAAGCCCAAAAGATAAAATCCCACTCGGAACGATTACGCCAAATAAAACGTTTTGGAAAACTTCTTAGAAATATCGATTTAGACGATCTTCAACTGCGCATTGCCAAAATTAATGAATCAGAATCTCCCACTAAAGAAAAATCATCAGAAGTGGAAATCTGGTACACCAGATTTGTTGATGAAGGAGATTCAGCCATCCATATTTTTTGCGAAACCTTTTCTTACACAGAAAGACAAACTTTAAGGCAATTGTTTAGAGCTCACCAAAAAAAACCTGATGCCACAAAAACCAAGCAACAACTATTTGCTTATATTAAATCTTGTATTCAAGAATAGTGCTGAAAAGAAAGTAAGCAAGAAAACTTTCAAAAATAAAAGCTTCATTCAGTCTGAATTAATCTAACTAGCTTATTATTACCTCAACCATTTATTTCATTACTGAGTCATATTGAACAGCTAATGACTAGGAAGTAATCACTTAATGAGAAAAGAGGTCTAATCATGTTAGGTTTTACAAATACGTTGACTGTCATCACACTATTTTTATTCTTGTCAGGTTGCGCACATTACCCTGATGTACGGCCAACAACGGAAGGCATTCACACGATTAGTTTCACCGCTGAAAGAAAAAACGAAGGTTATACAGAAGCTTTTTCTCAAGCTAAAGACTTTTGCCGAGATGTCCAATTTGGGAATGCGTTCGTTGTTAGCGAACGGAGCGATTACATTGGCAACATAGATGAAACGACATACAATACATTGAAAACAGCAAGCCAAGTCACGTCTGCTATTGGCACCGCAGGTGCTATTTTAGGTGGAGGCGAAAAAGATAGACGCCTCGGTGGAGTTGCAGCAGTAGGAGGAATCATAGCCGATGATGCGGTAGGGCATGGTTATCGTTACACCATGAAATTTCGCTGCCAATAGCAGCCCTTTAATTTGACATTTTGGCCGGATGCGAGTGAATAGACTATCACTCACTCGCACATTGAAATAGTCCGAGTTTAAGAAGTCCCTCCAACCACTAGTTCATCAATGAGTAGGCTCGGCTGCCCCACGCCAACAGGAACACTTTGTCCGGCTTTACCACAAACACCTACACCTGTATCTAATGCAAGATCGTTACCCACCATACTAATCTTCTGCATAACTTCTGGGCCATTTCCTATGAGAGTTGCGCCTTTAACAGGAGCAACAATTTTACCATTTTCAACGAGATATGCTTCATTGGCTGAGAAAACAAACTTTCCGGAAGTAATATCTACCTGCCCACCACCAAAATTGACAGCATACAAACCTTTTTCAAGGGAGCCTATCATCTCTTGCGGATCTGAGTCGCCAGCCAGCATATAGGTGTTTGTCATGCGTGGCATAGGTAAATGAGCATAAGACTGCCGGCGACCATTGCCAGTAGACTTTTCATTCATCAACGAAGCATTCATTTTATCTTGCATGTAACCTACTAAACGTCCATTCTCAATTAAAGTTGTATTTTGAGCTGGCGTTCCCTCATCATCAATAGACAATGAACCTCTTAGGTCTGACAAAGTGGCATCATCGACCACTGTACATAACTCAGAGCAGACTTTTTGCCCAATACGCCCTGAAAATGCAGAGGAACCTTTACGATTAAAGTCGCCTTCCAAGCCATGTCCAACCGCTTCATGTAATAAAACGCCTGGCCAGCCTGGCCCTAATAAAACTGGCATTTTACCAGCAGGCGCCTCTATAGCATCCAGATTTATTAAAGCTTGATGAACAGCTTGGTCTACAAAATTCTTACAAATCGCTTCCTCATTGGCTAACAAATACTGATATTCATATCGACCACCACCACCGGAACTACCTCGTTCACGGCGTCCGTTTTGTTCCGCTATTACCGTTACACTGAATCGGATCAATGGCCTTGTATCCGTTGCATTCGTGCCATCATTAGCCATTACCAAAATATTGTCGTAACTGCCACTGAGAGAAACAAACACTTCTTTTATACGCGGATCCTTAGCACGGGCATAACGATCAGCGCGCTTTAACAATTCAACTTTATCATCATTTTTTAATGATTGAATTGGATTAAGACTTGTATAAAGTTTGGGAGCATCAACTATCGTTAAAGGTTTCATTATTGCTTTCTTACCTGCTTTGGCGATTGTCTTGGCTGCTTGAGCAGCTTGTTCAATAGCAGGTAAAACCAACTCTTCAGAATAAGCAAAACCCGTTTTTTCATTAGCGATAGCTCTGACGCCAACGCCGCTATCCGCTGAGAAATGTCCGTCTTTTACTTGACCGTCTTCCAGAGACCACGATTCACTATAAGTCGACTGAAAGTAAAGGTCTGCATAAGTAATCTGATGGCCTAAAATTTTATCCATGACTTTTACTAAATCATTTTCTGATAGCCCCGATGGCTCCAAAAATAAGTTTCTCGCACTCGTTGCTTGGGACATAATCAATCTCTCTTAGCAGTTTTCTTTTGAAGAATTTATAGTGTTTTGTGACGTTAATACCATGTTATCTAAATTAAAACGACGATGTTGGTCGATGGGTAATTGATTACTAACTTCTTGAATACGGCTCTTATCAACATCGACTGTAAGCACACCTTGTTCATTTTCGAGAGAAGCTAACACTCTACCCCAAGGGTCAATGATCATACTATGACCATAACTCGTCCGCCCATTTTCATGTTTGCCACATTGAGCCGGAGCTATCACATAGCATTGATTTTCTACAGCTCGGGCTCTCAGTAACAATTCCCAATGCGCTATACCCGTCGGAACTGAAAAAGCACTGGGGATAAACAAATAATCCATACCACTTTGTGCCATGATTCGAACCAACTCTGGAAATCTTACATCATAACAAACAATAACACCGAGACGACCAAAGGGAGAATCAATCACTAAAGGTGAATTGCCTGGAGACGTGAAAGAAGACTCTCGGAAGCTTTCACCCTGTTTAAGGCTAGCATCAAATAGATGAATTTTCTGATATTGCCCTCTTACTAATCCTTGATCATCATAAATTAGGCAGGTTGCAAAAGGCCGCTGCCCATCTGCACTCTTTGATGCAATAGTGCCACCAACAATCCAACACTGATTTTCTTGGCTAACACGTGACATCCAATTTTGCATCTGTCCATCACCTAACGTTTCTGTCGCTTCAAGACGCATAGAGTGATGTTTAGGCATTAACGCAAAAGTCTCAGGCAAAGCGACGAGCCGGGCTCCTGCGGAAACCGCTTCAACAATAAGTGCTTCAGCTTGTTTGAGGTTATCACTGATCGACTCTGAGCTCGTCATTTGAATCACACTCATTAACGATTTTTTTTCTTCCGAATGACTCACCTTATCTTACCCTCATCGTTAAACAGCTTGTAAAGTGTTTGTTTATGGCTTGGGCTGTGTTGCATTATCCAAAAGTTCAAACGTTCTTACGTCTTCTTCATTAAGCTCGTTTTGTAGTTGCTTTACAGGAATTTCCTCAACATACTTGCCAACTTCAATGACTTCTGGTGCATCCCATTTCCCGACGATTTGATACTCAAGTTGTGTTAAAACTTTAACAGCTGGATCGATAATTTGATTTACCACAAAGACTAACAAAATCAAACTTGGATCAATGGCCCAGCCGGCCAATATTGGTAAGCTAGAGCTTAATTTCGGCGATACGAGTATTAATTGGTCATACTCTTTGTTGATTAAATCAGAAGAACCCATAATTTCAACATCGGCAGCAGCACCTTGTACGATGGCTTTATCAACCCGTGCCCAACCATCACCTAATGTAAAACTAGCGTTGAGTTTATCAAAAAAGAACCCATCTCCAAATAAGTCACTAAAATCTAAACTTAACCGCCTTCGTAGAGATGTTAAACTTAATAAACTAAAAATCCTGGCAGGCTTATCACTGACCTGTTCAATAGCACCTTTATTCATTTCAGCACTCAAGGTACCTGCTAATTTGCCTATGCTCGGCTCGAAAGGATTATCAGGCCAATTAAGATTAAATTGAATCATCGTATCACTGTCTTTTAGTCCAGATTCAATTTTCCAGTGCTGAAAAAGATTACCAATATTATCGGATTGAAATGTTCCTTTAATCTTAGTGAGATCAAATGTATTTTCTTGTAACCACAAACCATTTAGATTTAGCTTAAATAAGCTATTGAGGTTAGCAGAAGCTTCAACTTCGTAGCCCAAGTTCATTGGCAACCCAACAAACTCCACACGTCCTAAATCAATGTTTTGAAACTGACATTTTTGGCATTGTACGAGAATTGACGGAATGAGTTCTGAATCAATATCAAACCTATCTTTAGACTCATTCTCCATTTTTCCAATGCTAAGGTAATCTATTTCTCCAATGACTTGTCCACTTTTGTCGTCAGGACGATAAATCACTTCTCCTTTAACTTCATCACCACTGACATTCATTCGCCAGTTGTTAGGTTCAGGAGTATCTATGATTGTCCGCACGTTATGGAACGACATTCCCTGAATATCAACTGCTTGTGCCTTTATCGCTACAGTTATAGGCTTATCTTCTTCTGAGCTACGTTCCTGTTTTGTTGTGAGCTCCGGAAACCTGGGTTTAATAGCAGAGTAGTAATCAATCCACTCTTTGAGAGCGACATTTTCAAAATTACCCTCAACCGTAATGCCTTTGTTAATGGAAACGTGATGCCATTTGCTATCCGGTTGCCCAAGGGCAATGCTTGCTCCATAAAAGGTGTATTGTCCATCAATTTTTGGCAGATCAACTCTTCCCCAAATATTTTCATTCCAGTCAAAACTCACTTTCATGGATTCTTCTTTGGGTAAAAGCCTAACACGAATAGGTTTCTCGGTTTCAATCGGTCGAGATAGACTAGCAGGCAACAAGATATTGACATCTTCTAGTTTCGAATGAATGTCTGCTATGACTTCTGATGGGGTATCTCCACCTTTATCGAGCACTTGGATATTCACATCATAGAGGATTTTTCCTTCAATAAGACGCAAAATGGCAACATCGATATGTTCACGTAAGTTTTTAGCCGTAATAGTTGAGTTAATGTTTATATCAATTCGCATTTTATCGTTAACTGCACGGCCATCTATCAGCGCTGTAACCGTCTCACCATAAGAGATAGCACGTAAATTTTCTGATTTCACGCTGGACTCAGTGAAGTGAATGCGGCCATTCAATTGTTCAGAGGGATGCTTCAGGGGCACAAAAGTAATAAAGTTATCGTCAAAATCAACCACCCCTTGCACAGTTGTACCTTTTTCACCCTCAGGCACTTTACCAAGAGAGGCCGACAAATCAATATCAACCTCAATAGGTTTACGGATATGGTGTTCTTCAAACACCTTACCAATTTTTCGTTTCAAAGGAGTTTGATTGATATAATTAACAATTTTTTGCGCCTCGTCTTTAACCTGGCCAACAACATGTAACTTAGGATTCGGCGTAGAAAAAACGGGGATCTGGCCTTGAACACCTTTAATCAAAACCTGCTCTGTAACTGTCGAGGCAACATCGATTTTCATGCCATCACCTTCAAACAATAACTCGGCATTAAGTGCTTCAAAAGCCGGCCATTCTTTCAAAAACTTTAACGTCACATTTTTTGTTTGGCCTATTGCACTAAAAATACCCTCAGGATTTTCGTATGGGAAACTCTCAAGGTTTCCACGAACAACTAAACGTGTTTCGTTTAAGTCTCCCGCTTTAAAAGCCTGAGTCAAAAAAGCATACAATTTTTCTTTCATGACATTTTGCGGCAAATACTGGGATAAACGAGCAGTTTTAAGTTTTGGCAATGTCAAACCTGCTGATAGCATGATCCCTTCATTGGCTAAATCCACACGACTAGCACCCTGAATAACAAAATCTGATGTTTGTAAAGTGATTTTATCGAGATATATGCGCTGAATATTTTCAAAATTTTCCAGCTTTCCTTGTACAGACATATGTTTAAGAGGCACTGCTTCAGAAAAAGCAGCACTATCAAGAGCGGTATCATCAATCTCCAGAAAAAATGCGAGGTGCGTGTTTTTATCCCAGCGAATTGCTAAGTCGATATTGTCTAGGCCAGGGTAATCTTCATAAGCTTCTACACCAAAATCCGTTAATTCCACTTCTGCTACGACAGGCCTACCCACATCTTGCGAAAGTATTACTTCATGGATACTACCTGTTGGTTTGGCATGTACTAAGTAATTCGCCAAATTCGTTGAAGGCTCCTGAAAACTAAGTAAAAGTTGAGAGGCTTTGTTAATTTCTAAATTCTCCAAGCGCACCATCCATCTAGGCTCTTGGGTAAAGTCGTGGAAGTCTACAGCTCCAGATAAGCGCATGCCTTGCCATTTACCCTGAGCCGACTCTATGGTTATATCATGGGTAACAAATTGCCAAAACGTTTGGCCTTCTCCAATCAATTCAAAACGCAAATCTACACTTTTTAATGGATTTTGTGCCCAAGCTTTTTGTTTAAATACTACGTTATCGAGATGAATGCGCGATGAAGCATTTGACCACTTTCCTGCCTTTCTCTCCAACCAAAACTCTGCATTTAATAACGCAGAACCCATATGCTTTTCTAGAAAACGGCTCAAATAGGGAATCTCAACCAGATTCCAGTTTTCAGAGTGGGCGTAAACATCTATGGCGGTATCTTGTTTACGAGGATCTCCAGCGCTTTCTACAATGAGACCCAACTTACCGGTAGACGATAAGCGCATGTCAGCTATTACTTGGTGAAAGCTCTGAGAGTTATTGAAAGCTATATTGGAAACTTCAATAATTTCAACGTGATCTTCCCCTTCTCGAATATCATTAAAAATAATTCGGCTATTTTTAATCGCAAAGTTTTTTTGTTTCAACAAAGCATCGATAAGCGGGTCAATATTTTCAAGAGTTGAATCAGCAGGCGTTTCCTCATTAGGCTTTTGTCGACTTAAACCAACAAGATTTCCATTTTCATCAAGCGCAAGATTCACCACAACACCTTCAATCGTAATTTCTTTAGTAACCACTTGCATGGCGAGTAAAGACTGCCAAAAATTAAATTCAACTTCAGCAGCTCTGACACTAAAAAAATGGCTTCGGTTGGAAGGCGCATTAATTATGAGCTCTTTCACATTAAATACAGGACCAGTTGTTTTCCACTCAGCATCAATGGAACCAAGCAAAACAGGAGTGCCTAATGCAAGAGAAAGCTTTTGTTCTATTTCTGATTTCATGGAACCTATGCTGGGCAGCAGAGATTCAATAATTGTGAGTAAGATGGCAAAAAAGATGATCAGTCCGGCGAGACCTAACCACAAATAATGCAAACACTTTTTAAAAAACTGATTTAGCGTATCCATTTCTCACTACATGTGGCTTTGAACAAATGATATCTGTTTAATATTGATAAAGAAATTTTAAGGTAAGTTACATAAGGACTACATCAAACTGCTCCTGCGTATAAAGCGATTCCACTTGAAAATGGATTTGTTTTCCAATAAGAGCTTCAAGGTCAGCCACACTACTGCTTTCCTCATCCAATAACAGATCAACCACAGGTTGAGCAGCAAGAACAAGGTATTTGTTAGCCTCAAATGCTCGAGCTGAGCGCATGATTTCACGAAAAACCTCATAACAAACGGTTTCGGGGGTTTTAACATAACCTCGCCCGTTACACTCACTGCAAGATTCACACAAAACATGGCCTAAACTTTCACGGGTTCTTTTCCTAGTCATCTCAACTAAGCCTAAAGGAGACACTTGGCTTATTTGTGTTTTTGCGTGATCTTTTTCTAGTGCTTTCTCAAGAGTTGATAACACTAACGACTTGTGATTTTCGTCAATCATATCAATAAAGTCGATGATAATGATTCCACCAAGGTTGCGTAACCGTAATTGCCGAGCTAAAGCATGAGCAGCTTCTAAATTCGTTTTAAAAATTGTTTCTTCAAGATTACGATGCCCGACAAAAGCTCCGGTGTTAACATCTATAGTTGTCATCGCCTCAGTTTGATCAATAATCAGGTAACCTCCTGATTTTAGTGGTACTTTACGTGCCAATGCTCGTAAAATTTCATCTTCGATATTATAAAGATCGAACAAAGGACGTTCTGACGAATAATACTCAATTCGCAACTCAAGATCAGGAATAAAGTCATTACAAAAATTAATGGCTTTAGCATGAGCTTCTTTTGAATCCAAACGAATTCTTTCAACTTCAGCAGAGACCCAATCACGTAACGTACGTAGCTCAAGCCCAGACTCAACATAAACAGCATCTCCAGGCTTGGCTAAAGTACAATTATCGAATACTCTTCGCCAAATTTTACTTAAAAAAGAAGCATCTGCGAGCAGTTCGCTTTCCGAAGCACCTTCCGCTGCGGTTCTTACAATGTAACCAAATCGCTCTGTTTCAAGTTGTTTGGCATTAAATTCATGCAATATTTTACGATGACGCTCCCTTTCATCTTCATCTTCAATACGTTGTGAAACACCAATGTGTTGGCTATTGACCATCAGGACTAAGTAGCGTGAAGGAATCGTAATTTGAGCCGTTAGGCGAGCACCTTTCGTGCCAAGGGGCTCTTTGATAATTTGGACGACTAGCTCTTGGCCTTCTGTCAAAAAATGTGAAATATCGAGTAAATTTGTATTCTTATCGCCTGGAGGTTCATTTTCTTCGTGAGAAAAATGTGTTGGTACCAAATCCGACACATGCAAAAAAGCCGCTTTGTCTAAACCTATATCCACGAAGGCAGCTTGCATACCCGGTAAAACTCGGCTCACCTTTCCTTTGTAAACATTACCTACAATACCTCGTTTATTTTGTCGCTCTACATGTAACTCTTGGACGACACCGTTTTCAACCATCGCAACTCGTGTTTCTTGAGGAGTTACGTTCATTAGTATTTCGATACTCAAAGTTATAGTTCTCCTCAAGACCCCAGTTTATTGCGATGACGAAGCAAGCACTTCTTTTACTAAGCCACTTACAATATCTAAAGGCAAGCCCACAATACCGGAATAGCTACCCTCAATTCGCTCAACAAACTTTCCCGCCATCCCTTGTATTCCATAAGCACCTGCTTTATCTAGAGATTCTCCACTCTCAACGTAATCATTAATATCATCGTCAGACAAAGTGTGAAAATATACACGGCTATCACTGTTTTTAGTAAGCAAACGCTTACCTAAAACGACGGCAACCGCTGTTTTGACTTGGTGGCTCCTTCCCGATAATTGCCTTAGCATGGCTTTAGCTTCTTCATTATTATCTGGCTTACCAAAGACTGTATTTTCTATATGTACTATCGTATCGGATCCTATGACTGGCCAGAAGTGCTGTCTTTTTCCATGCGCCCAACCAGCTTGTGCTTTTGACACTGCGAGACGTAAGACTAACTGCTCTGGCGATTCATCAGGAAGGTGTTTCTCGCAAACCTTATTGGATAGTCGTTCATAGTGGATACCAATTTGAGAAAGAAGTTCACCGCGACGCGGTGATTGAGATGCCAGATATACAGAGTTGGCTATCATGTTTGACCTTTTGTTCTAAGAATTCACTGGCGATGAAATCGGTTAGGTAATACCGAATGAACGCCTCAGTTTACCTAGTAAAAATAGAGAAGGGTACCACATTATTGCTGTTGTAAACACCGTTAACCAAAAACTCCAAGAGTTTGTCATAAGCTGTATGCTATTCAAAACAAACAAAGAAACAATTAACTTGAATACCACAAATAAACCAATACAATAGGCTTGTTTCCACATGGGGAATATACGAATACGTTGGTGAAAACCAATACAAAAAGCGGCTACACAAGCGAATATTAAGCCATTAAGTCCTAGCAAATGGCCCTGAGTTGCATCCACGAATAACCCAAGCATCCAGGCCGTTATCACACCAACTCTGTGCGGGGTAGCTACAGTCCAATAAACAACACCAATCATGACCCAATCCGGCCTGAAATGACGAAAGCTATCCGATAGCGGAAAAACCGTAAGCGCCAACGCCACGATAAACGTCATATAAATAATCCAGAGGTTTTTCGTCCGCCTTTGTTCCATTTCGTTACTGCCTGCTAAAAAAGCTGTTTATTGATTGTTTTCTATACTGTTATTTGGGTCAGAAACCGTATGGTTCATATCAGAATTCGCACCAAAATAAGCTTCGGGCCAGACCAACACCACATGCCCAGATCGCGACAGCTTAGCGTTGGTTGCTGCGTCGATGCGAGCAAAGGGCACGCCCGGTTTTTTCTCAACGAGCAATACTTCTCCCACTGGATAACCTTCAGGAAAACGTTGCCCAAGGCCTGAGGTAATTAAAAGATCGCCAACTTCAATATCAGCAGTATGAGGCACATGTTGCAGGACTAACCTTCCATAATCTCCTGTACCAAGGGCAATCGTTCTATAACCACTGCGATCGACCTTGACTGGAATAGCATGGTTCAAATCTGAAATAAGTAAGACTTTACTAATGGAGAGTGACACTTGAATAACTTGGCCTGTCAACCCAAAGGCATCTAAAACTGGCTGACCATTATAAACACCATCGCTACTACCCTTATTAATCGTCACAATATGACGATTCG
>JBCCZV010000035.1:0-32402 GCA_039187085.1 Pseudomonadota bacterium | reverse complement strand
ATGCTCCAGCAAGCTTACTTACCACAATTTCTGAATGGTGTGAATACATACCGATTTTGGTATCTGGTGTAGAAAGTTTTATTCCTCACCGAGCTGAAATTCAAAAACAAATTGTCGGATGTTTTAAGTCTTTGCCTTCATATGCTGAATTAACACATTTTCTGGATAGATGCTACATTTGCCGCTCTATTCAAAAAGGAGGGCATGAACAGTTTTCTCCTAATACACAATTCTACAACCTTGTAGGAAAAAGTCAGCAAATAGAAACTGTTAGAAAATTAATTTATCAGGTTTCAAAAAAAGATGCGAATGTCTTGATTACTGGAGAATCAGGAACAGGAAAAGAGGTGGTAGCAGTTAATTTGCATCGATTATCGCATCGTGCTGACAAACCTTTTATTCCTGTTAATTGTGGTGCAATACCTGCTGAATTATTAGAGAGTGAACTCTTTGGGCATGAAAAAGGCGCTTTTACAGGAGCGATAACCACAAGACAAGGACGTTTCGAACTCGCGAGTGGTGGTACCATATTCCTTGATGAAATTGGTGATATGCCACTAAATATGCAAGTTAAATTGCTCAGAGTATTACAAGAAAAAACTTTTGAAAGAGTGGGCAGCAGTAAATCCATAGAAGCGGATGTAAGAATTATTGCCGCAACCCATCAAAATCTTGAAAAACTTGTTGAAGAGGGTAAGTTCAGAGAGGATTTATACTATCGATTAAATGTGTTTCCTATAGAGATGCCATCTTTAAAAAATCGAACGGAAGATATTGAATTACTTGTTAAAGAGTTAGTGAGTCGATTTGAGAAAACAGGTGAAGGTAGCGTAAGGCTCAGTACGAATGCACTACATTCTCTTTCGAAGCATTCATGGCCTGGGAATATTCGAGAATTATTTAATCTTGTTGAAAGATTAATCATTTTATACCCATATAGCGTGGTTGACTCTTATCAGTTACCTGAAAAATATCAATATGAACCTCTTTATGAAACTGAAAGCTTGCCGGAAATTGCGAAGCCTTTAGAACCAAAAAATAAGCCAGACAGTGCTATCAAGTCAGAAGATGAATTGTTGAAAGAAAATCTATTGCCTTCATCAGAAGCTTTATCAGAAAATGGTATGGACTTAAAAGACTATCTCACTCAAATAGAACTTAATTATATCAAACAAGCTTTAAAATTATCCAATGGAGTGGTTGCCAAAGCTGCACAATTACTGAAAATTCGACGCACTACCCTTGTTGAAAAAATGAGGAAATTTAATCTTCAGCGTATTTCCGTAGGGGATGATTGCTAAGTTATTTTTTCTTTTTTTGATCTTACCTCGTATTTGTTATGTCTTGTCATGTGTTCGCCAACACATTGACATTGTCTTTGAAGATTATCATAAACCACTCTAAGTACTGAAAAAAAATTTTGGTATGCCGCTTGCTTTCATTTCATTGATGTATGAATTTGCGTCAAGAACTAGGAGCCTTCACAATGCAACCGTCGACATCTATAAAATCGCTCAAAGATGACAAAGTGACTCAATATGAGGAACAGGTAAAGAGTATCGAAATTGATAGTCGACACTTGAATAATGCTTTTGAACAATTTGAAAGGTTATCAAAACATTTTTTAAAAAGTTATTCATCAATGGAAAGCAAAGTTACTCAGCTTTCAAAAAAATTAGCTTGTGAAACCTCTTTGAGAGAGAAGACTGCAGAAGAAAAGGAAAGGCTTGGCCATAGACTAGAGCATTTATTAAATATTATGCCTGTTGGTGTTATTATTTTGGACTGTAAAGGTTTTATTCAAGAATGCAATCAAGCGGCAGATTTATTTTTTACGCAGGAAATAGTTGGTGTCAAATGGAGTGTGCTCGTTGATAAATATTTTGTTATAAAAGATGATGATTGCTTGGAAGCCTCAATGATAGATGGTAAGCGAGTGAAAATTGAAACACGTAGTTTAGAGCCAGAATCAGGCCAGATGGTGATTTTGCATGATATGACCGAAACAAGAAAGCTTCAGGAACACCAAAATCGCAATCAACGTCTCTCAACAATAGGCCGTATGATAGCTTCTTTATCACATCAAATTCGCACCCCTTTATCCGCTGCTATTTTATATGCCAGTCATCTTATTGATTATCCTAATGAACAACAACAAAAAAAATGCCAAGATAAATTACTTGAGCGTCTTAGTAATATTGATAAACAAATTAAAGATATGTTGCTATTTGCTCGAGGTGAATCACCAAAACGTGAGTGGTGTTCTATAAAAAACTTTACAAGTTTTTGGATAAATATGGTGGATGAAATGGTATCACACCATGCAGTAAACTATGTAAAAAAAATAGATTTGCCAGATGATTTTTCTGTTTTGATTCATAAAGAAGACTTTAGTGGTGCATTAATGAATGTTATTGAAAATTCAATTCAAGCGATGTCAACAACAGAAAAATATCAATCAATGCTGACTATTGATATCAGTGTCAATGAAGAAGTCGTTAACTTTATGATTAATGATAATGGTTCAGGTATTGAACCTGAAAAACTCGACGAAGTCTTTGAACCTTTTTATACCACTAAGCAAAATGGTACAGGATTGGGGTTATCAGTTGTGAATTCTGTGGTTAGACAGCATTCAGGTGAACTTGTTGTACGTTCAAAACCTGGTTTAGGAACACAATTTGTTATTAGTTTGCCATTACGAAAAATAACTCATTAAATTTAGTGCAAACATTATTTGATTGTCGTATGAGAGCATGTTGGAGAAAAAAAGTGAATCACTCAAGTGTATTGATTGTTGAAGATGATTTAAGTCTTCGGGAGGCTTTATCTGATACCTTGTCATTAGCAGGTTACAAACCGATTAGTGCATCTAATGGTGAAGATGCATTGGCCAAAGTCAATCAAATTCGACCTGATTTGATTGTTTCAGATATTCAAATGGAAGGAATGAATGGTCATGAGTTGTTACAAGCTGTCAGAAAAAAACACAGTCAATTACCTTTCGTTATGATGACGGCATATGGCAATGTAAACTCTGCCGTTACTGCTATGCAAGAAGGTGCAAGTGAATATGTAGAAAAACCCTTTGCTCCTAAATTACTTCTCAAGTTGGTTGATAAATACGTAGGACGAGTAGAAAAATTAGAAACTCCCATGCTAACACCGATAGCAGAAGATCTGCGTAGTGTTGAACTTTATCGACTAGCAGTAAAGGTGGCAAAATCTGATGTCACTGTATTGCTAACAGGGCCAAGTGGTGCAGGCAAAGAAATTATGGCCAAATATATTCATGAAAACTCCTATCGAGCTAATAAACCTTTCGTTGCTATTAATTGTGCAGCAATTCCTGAAAATATGTTGGAAGCCATCTTGTTTGGTTATGAAAAAGGCGCTTTTACTGGTGCAATTCAAGCAAATCCAGGTAAATTCGAATTGGCACAATCAGGTACTTTATTGCTTGATGAAATTTCTGAAATGGACTTGGATTTGCAAGCAAAATTGCTACGTGTTTTACAAGAAAAAGAAGTGGAAAGAATAGGAAGCAAAAAAACATTACAATTGGATGTCAGAGTTATTGCCACTTCCAATAGATTGTTACAAGATGAAGTCGCAGCAGGACGTTTTAGAGAAGATTTATATTATCGTCTTAATGTTTTTCCTTTAGCTTGTTTATCTTTAATTGAGCGTAGAGATGATATTGTGCCTATTGCAGAATCGCTGATTAATAAACATGCTTCTATGAGAAAAATAGTATCTCCTGTGTTATCAAATGAAGCGAAACAACAGTTAAAAGCTTATGATTGGCCAGGTAATGTTCGTGAATTAGAAAATGTCGTGCAGCGAGCTTTGATTTTGCATTCGGGTAATGTGATAGAAGCTAAGGACTTGCATTTAAAATTTGAACCTATTTTTCTAAAAGAGCCTTCGACTATCAGTGAATTACACACAACGCAAAGCTCATTACAATCTAAACCCAATACGTTAGTGAATCATGTCAAAGAACATGAGTTTCAATTAATATTGGAAACGTTGCGACGTCACAATGGTAATAGAAAAAAAGTATCTGATGAATTAAAAATAAGCCCAAGAACTTTACGTTATAAATTATCAAAAATGCGGCAATTAGGTATTGATATTCCCTAATAAAACAAAGATAAAATTATAATTTTTGATAGTTTATAACATCGTTGATGAATAAGGAATGATTATGAAAGTGATGACTGCAGCGCAGCTTTTGGATCAAATGAAAGTGATGGAAGCTGCTGCTAAATCGGAAGTTGCTAATGATACTGTTATTACAGAAAAAAATAATTTTGGACAGCTTTTTAATTCAGCTATTAACCATGTCAATGAATTACAAAAAGCTTCATCGCTAGCCGCTACCCAAGTTGAACGTGGTGACGATGGTGCCAGTCTCATCAAAGCGATGATAGCTTCTCAAAAGTCAAGTGTTGCTTTTGAAGCTGCAGTTCAAGTTAGAAATCGTGTAGTTACAGCTTATCAAGATATTATGAATATGCCTATTTAAATGATTAGGTTTTACTGAAATGATTCTGTAGTTTGTTAGTCAAGAAAAACAATGTCTGAAGTTTCTACTGAAGTCGCACCTCCAAAACAAAGTGCTATCGTACAACAAGAGATTGCGGAAGCACCAGAGCCGGAGAAACCTGAAAACCCTTTATTAGCTGGTATTGCTAATCTTTCCATGCTCAAGCAACTAGGCTTGATGTTTGGTTTGGCAGCCAGTATAGCTTTGGGTATCTCGGTCGTTTTTTGGTCTCAAGGTCCAGAAATGCGGCCGTTAGGACATTATGAAGATAAAGAACTTATCGCTGTCATCAATTATTTAGAGGAAAACAGTGTCTCCTATAAATTAGAAAAAGGAGGAACTGTTATGGTGATTAAAGATGAGTATGAGAATTTGAGATTGAATATTGTTAATGAAGGTATTGGTCATAGCCCTCATGCACAAGATGAAATGTTAAGTAAAGATACCGGATTTGGGGTCAGTGATAAATTAGAAACTGCTCGTTTGCTACGAGGTAAAGAAAAAGGATTAGCCAGGACTATAGAGCAATTTTCGGGTGTGTTAGCGGCAGAGGTTCATTTGGCAGTGCCAAAATCAGGTATATTTATTCGTGATAAACGTGAGCCGCGCGCTTCTGTATTATTGACCGTTAAACGCTATAAAGGATTGAATGAAGAGCAAGTTAAATCAATCGTTGATTTAGTGGCTGGGAGTATACCAGACTTACAACCGGAAAATGTCACAGTTACAGATCAATTTGGTCGTCAATTACAGTCTATTGGTCAATTAGATGGCATAGATTCTGAAAGCTCAAAAGTTTTTAAGGCCGAAAAAAAACGTGAAACTGAATTGAAGCGACGTATTGAAGAAGTACTCGGACCTTTGGTTGGTTTTGGCAAATATACGGTGCAAGTCGATGTTGATATGGATTTTTCCCGCCGAGAAAACACACAAAAGACACATAATAGTGATTTACCTGCTATACGCAGTGAAAGAACAGTAGATGATTTTACAACTCAATCTGGCGTACAGGGAGTGCCAGGTGCTTTATCCAATCAACCTCCTCAAGAAGCTGATATTCCACAAAATTTACAAGATGGAGGTACTAATGAAGAAGAAGGGAATGGGAATCGCCGTTTGGAACGTGAAAGAAACTATGATCTTGATACCTTGGTGAGTCATGTTAAACAGCAAACTGGTACCATTCGTCGTATTAGTGTTGCTATTGGATTGGATTACGTTGACAACCCAGAAGCCTTAAAGTTGGCAGAAGAATTAAAAAAAGCTGCCGAAGCTGCAGCGGAGGGAGAGGCGGAGGAAGCAGAAGCAACAGAGGAAGTTGCTGAAGAAAATCTTGAGCAAGCTCCACAAGAAACTGAGGCAGCAGAACAAGCGGCAGAACCAGAAAACCCCGAAGCAGAAGTTGCTGTTGAAGAAGCCCAAGAACCACAAGAAGATATTCCTTTAAAAATCAGCCGGACAGTGCAAGAAATTGAAAATATCCGACGCTTAGTACAAGGTATTATCGGATTTATGCCGCAACGTGGCGATGTTATCGAAATTGTTAGTATTCCTTTTGCCGGTATTGAAGCGCCTGAACCGGTTGAGTTAATGTTTTACGAAACAGTGTGGTTCGAGAAACTACAAAAACCTTTGATTGCACTGATAACGATAATGTTTTTGATTTTTGGCTTGTTACGTCCGATCATGAAAATGCTGGCTGCAAAACCCGTTGAAGAATCGGAATTGGACATGTCGGACTCTATGTCGTCAGGTATTACACTCGATGAACCTGAGCCAGCGCCCGATGAAGTCACCATCTCTCATGATTTTGGTGCACTAGGCTTACCAGAGCCTGCTTTGGAAAGTGCGGCTGCTATCAAACAAGCCCAAACTATTGCTATGGATAACTCGCATTTAGTTGCCAATGTTATAAGAAACTGGATGGAAGAAGATGCCTGAAGATAACCAAGATAACGGCGACAAAAAAGCATTAGAAAAAATTGATATGGCAGGCATTGATCGTGCCGCATTATTTATGCTGACGATTGGTGAAGAAGCTGCTGCGGAAGTATTGAAACATATGGGGCCCAAAGAAGTGCAAAGGATTGGTGTTTCCATGGCGAGTTTAAAAAATGTGACTCAGGAACAGGTACAATTTGTTTTACAATCATTTTTAGAAGAGGTAGGAGCGCAAACAGGTATTGGTATCGGAGCCGAAGAATATATCAAGAAAACATTAACAGCTGCTTTAGGTGAGGATAAAGCTGATGCCTTGATTGATAGGATATTAGTAGGAGCAAATACGAAAGGATTAGACACATTAAAATGGATGGATCCGCGTTCTGTGGCTGATATTATTCGTAACGAGCATCCTCAAATACAATCTATCGTGCTTTCATATCTCGATCCTGATCAATCAGCCGAAATCCTTGCACAGTTCCCGGAAAAAGTCCAATTAGATATTGCAATGCGTATATCGGCGTTAGATTCAGTACATCCAAATGCACTTCAAGAACTCAATGATATTTTAGAAAGACAGTTTTCCGGAGCTTCTGGTGGTAAAGCTACACAAATGGGTGGTGTGAAAAAAGCAGCTGACATAATGAACTTCTTAGAAACCAGTGTCGAATCGGCATTGATGGAAGCTATTAAGGAACAAGATGAAGACTTAGGTCAACAGATTCAAGACTTGATGTTTGTATTTGACAATTTGGCCGATGTTGATGACCGAGGTATTCAAACATTACTCAAAGAAATTTCTACCGATACTTTGGTTCTTGCGCTCAAAGGTGCCGATGCTGGTGTTAAAGATAAAATCTTTAACAATATGTCAAAACGTGCTGCAGAACTTATGCGTGATGATCTCGAAGCGATGGGGCCTGTTAAACTCAGTGAAGTTGAAGGAGCGCAGAAAGAAATTCTTACCATTGCAAGGCGATTGGCTGATTCTGGTGAAATTGTTCTTGGAGGAGTGGGTGAAGAGCTTGTCTAAATTTTTTATCATTGAGGTTACACCCTTGTGAAAGTAAAACGTGTGACAAAAGTTTTTGAAGTATTGGATGCCCAACAGTCTCAAGAGTATGACCTTTGGACACCTCCAGTGATGAAAGATAAAGCTATCAATGCTGATGAAATTGATAAAAAAAAACAAGAAAGCATGGTTGAAATTGAAGAGACGATTGATGAAAATCAAGATATCTTTTCTGAAGAAGTTACAGAAGAAGACAGTCTGCAAATTCAATTACCTTCGCCAGAAGAGTTAGAAGCCATTCATGAAGAAGCGAGAAAAGAAGGATTTCAGAAAGGGAAAAATGAAGGCTATCAAGAAGGTCTGCAACAAGCACAAAAAGAGTTTACATTGATGGCTAAACAGTGTGAAGATTTGTTATCTGCACTCAGCTCGCCTTTGGATGATTTTGATGATATGGCTGAATATCAACTGGTTAAACTCTCTTCAGCCATAGCAAAAAAAATAATACAACGAGAACTGTATGTTGAGCCTGAGAGAATTGTTGAAATAGTGAAAGAAGCAGTGAAGCTTTTACCCTCTTACTGTCAACATATTGATGTGTTTTTACATCCAGATGATGCCAAAATTCTGCGCCAAGTTTTTCATTTAGAAAACTCAAATCATAAAAAATGGCAAATTTTTGAAGATCCTGCGCAAGTGCGTGGCAACTGTCGACTTATTGCCGATAACTCATTAATTGATTTCGATATTGATAAGCAAGTTTGTCGTGTTACCGATAAATTGCTAGAAGATTTAGAACATATTAAAGAACAGCTAAATGCAGATAATCGAGAAGAATCAAGTCACCATGACGAGCAACCATCCAATCAACAATCGCCTCCCTTTTAGTGAACGATTAATAAAGTATGAAAAGCGCTTACCTAAAATTCACACGCATAATGTGGAAGGTGTTTTAACTCGAACTGTTGGGTTAGCTCTAGAAGCTAAAGGATGTCAAGTATCTATTGGTGCTAGATGCCATATTGTATCAGCTAACGGAGAAAAACAATTAGCTGAGGTGATAGGATTTGCAGATGATATTATTTACTTAATGCCACTTGATCACCTAAAGAGTGTTTCGGCAGGGGCTCGCGTCATTCCAACACAAGGTGAAGCTAAAGTTACGGTCAGTAATCATCTATTGGGAAGAATCTTGAATGGCGAAGGAATTCCTATTGATGGTAAAGGTTTAGTGACTGATGGGAAAGAAGTGTCTCTTTATGGTCGAGCGTTAAATCCACTTTTGAGAAGCCCAATTGAACAAAACTTAGATGTTGGTGTAAGAGCGATTAATGGTTTGCTAACAGTGGGCAGAGGCCAACGCATGGGTTTATTCGCAGGCAGTGGCGTTGGAAAATCTGTTTTGTTAGGTATGATGACCAAATACACAGCTGCGGATGTTATTGTTGTTGGCTTAATTGGTGAGCGTGGTCGTGAAGTTCAAGAATTTATTACGAATATTTTGGGAAGTGAGGGTCTTTCTCGCTCAGTTGTGGTCGCAGTTCCTGCAGACCAAAGCCCGCTGATGCGATTTAATGGGGCTATGGTTACAACAGCTGTGGCTGAATATTTTAGAGATAAAGGCAAAAATGTTTTATTGTTAGTAGATTCTCTAACACGTTTTTGTCAAGCACAACGTGAGTTGGCTCTTGCGGTTGGTGAGTTACCAGCAACGAAAGGATATCCCCCATCAGTGTTTGCAAAACTACCACAACTGGTAGAAAGAGCAGGTAATTCTGATCGTGGAGAAGGTTCGATAACGGCTTTTTACACGGTACTGACCGAAGGCGATGATCAGCAAGATCCGATTGCAGATGCCGCTAGAGCGATTTTGGATGGGCATGTTGTTTTATCGCGTCGACTTGCTGAGATGGGACAATACCCAGCAATAGATATTGAAGGGTCTGTGAGTCGGGTGATGCCGCAAATTGTTGACGTTGAACATCTCGATTACTTACGACAATTTAAGCAGCTTTATTCCACTTATCAACAAAATCGTGACTTAATTAGTGTCGGTGCTTATCAAAGAGGGGCTGATAAACGCATCGATGAAGCGATTACTATGCTGCCTAGCTTAAATCAATATCTATCCCAACGAATGAATGAGAAAGTTGATTTTCCGAACAGTTATAGCCAATTGGTTAATATTTTAACATCTGCAACCACTATTGCATGAAACGGTCCAAAAATCTTGAAACTTTGCTCAAGTTGGCAAAAAATCGTGAAAGAAGCGCAGCGGAGCAATTGGGGAAACAAATTTCTGAGATGACTTTGCAAGAAAAGCGATTAAGCGATTTAGAGATGTACCGTTTAGACTACCAACAACGCCTCAACCGTAATGCGCAAGGTGGTATTCCCAGCCATACCTTGCAGACCTACTTTAATTTTATTCGGAAAATCGACACAGCAATCAATCAACAAAAAAGTGTCATAAATAAATGTCGGAATAATTTGATAGAAAAACGGCAGCTTTGGCAGGAAGAGCACGCTCATACCAAAGCGATTACTATCACCTACGAGAATCTACAATCTCATGAAAAGTATGAAGAAGATAAAAAAGAACAAAAAGAATTAGATGATAGAGCGAATAATCGCACAAAAAACAAATAAAATCCAAACAAGTTAGAAAAAGTACATTTTTGCAGGTAAGTTATGATTAACACTTGCGAATACTTGAGCTATTCTTATTCCTATAAACAAAAATTATCATTGTATACTTTGCCCAACTTTGATTAAACATTTAAGGGAAATTATTGGACAGAGGTTGCTTAAGCGATTGAAAAGAAGTATCGTTTTGCCAGCATGAACCAGGCATATTGTTTGCGGTACCCGCAAACACATGTTATAAGAAAGTAAATTTAAAATATTGAATCGCAGGAGTGTGAGTGCATGGCGATCAGCGCAAGTACAGATCCTAACGGCAGTGAATTAACCATAAAAATCGATGGGCGCTTTGATTTTAGTGCTCATCAAGAATTTAGAAGTGCTTACGAAAATGTAGAAAGTAAACCAGGTACCTTCATTATCGATATGGCAGATACCAGTTATCTTGATAGTTCAGCTTTGGGAATGCTTTTACTGCTTCGAGATTATGCCGGTGGAGATTCAGCTAGCATTCGCATAGCCAATTGCAATAGTGACGTAAAAAAGATTTTAACTATTTCAAACTTCGAGCAATTGTTCACTATTGAGTGATTGCTGTTTGAATTCTTTTGTCTGACGAATTAAGGTTGGTTTATGTCTTCAGCGGTTGCAGGTCTTAAAGTTTTAATCGCAGATGACAATCGTACTGACCGAATGATATTACAGACTATTCTCAAAAAGTTCGGACACACAGTTTTTGCTGCGGAAGATGGGCTTCAAGCCGTAGCCTATTACAAAGAGCACGATCCTGACATTATTTTGATGGATGCTCTCATGCCCAACATGGATGGTTACGAAGCCGCAGAGCAAATCAAAGAACTAGCCGGTGAAAAGCTTGTTCCAATTATTTTTCTTACCTCACTCAAGGAAGCTGCAGCGTTAGCGCGGTGTCTCGAAGTGGGTGGGGATGATTTCCTTACTAAGCCTTATAACAAAGTTATTCTACAAGCTAAACTCGAAGCATCTACACGCTTACAACAACTTTATCAAACGGTACGTTCCCAACGTGATCAAATTCAATATCACACTGATCGAATGGTGCATGAACAAGAAGTAGCGAAGAAAGTTTTTGATAACATCGCTCATAGAGGTTGTTTAGATTCTCCAAATATTCGATATATCTTATCTCCTATGTCTATCTTTAATGGTGACATGCTTTTGGCAGCAGAAAAGCCCTCTGGTGGTTTGCATTTAATGCTAGGAGATTTCACTGGACACGGGTTACCTGCTGCTATCGGTGCAATGCCTGTTTCTGAGATATTTTATGGTATGACCCTAAAGGGTTTTGCGATGTCCGATATACTCTCAGAGGTGAATCGTCGGTTGACCAGCATATTACCACGAGGTGTTTTTTGTTGTGCGATTTGTGCGGACATTGATTATCGACAAAAAGTCGCTCGATTCTGGAATGGCGGTTTACCAGAAGCTTTCATTATTAGGCCCGGAGAAGGTATTACCTGTAAGATTAAATCCAGTCATTTACCTTTAGGTATTGTTCACCCTCAAAAATTTAAAGCTGATATTCAAGTAGAACCTTTTCACAGTGGCGATAGACTTTATATGTTTTCGGATGGCATTATTGAAGCAGCTAATAAAAGTGGTGAGATGTTTGGTGATGAGCGTCTTTATGATGTGGTACATAAACATGGGATTGAAGGCTCTATTTTTGGACCACTTGTAGAACGATTAACGGAGTTTCGCGGGCAAATCGCTCAAGACGATGATATTACTCTTGTAGAGCTAACCGGCGTCCAACACAAAGAAAACATCAGTAGTGAAGAAGTTATAGTGCCCTCAATACAGGGTCCTATGGATTGGCGAATGGATTATGAACTGCGTCCTCAAACACTAAGAAATTTCGATCCACTACCTTTGGTGCTCCAAGTCCTAATGGAAACTCCGGCTTTAAGACCACACCGTGGGCGTGTATTTACCATTCTAGCTGAGTTGTATTCTAATGCGCTTGACCATGGCATCCTCTGCCTGGATTCTCAACTAAAATCATCGCCTGAAGGTTTCGCTCAATATTATGAAGAGAGAAATAAACGACTAGAGGTGTTGAAATCAGGTTATTTACGTTTATCTATAGAGCATTTGCCTTTTGGAAACAATGGTGGAAGACTGGTTTTTAAAATAGAAGACAGTGGGGAAGGATTTGATTATCGTAATACACGAAGTACCTGCAAAAACGAAGGTTATGCAGGTCGGGGAATACCACTAGTCCGATCTTTATGTGAATCAGTAGAATTTAGTGGATGTGGTAATATAGTAGAAGCGGTATACGATTGGAGTATCGCTTAACCCCGCGCTTTTTTATTTGTCATAGTGAGTAGTAGAGATGCAAGAAGAAATAGACCTCAATATCTTAAATGAACTCAAAGAGCTTATGGAGGACGAATTTGTTGTCTTATTAGATGCATTCATTCAAGATGGTGAATTACGTGTCGAAGAGTTAAAAAATGCTATTGTTGCATCGGATGCTGAAGAAGTAAAAAAAGTCGCTCATAGTTTTAAAGGGAGCAGTTCTAACTTAGGAGTTACTTTGCTTTCTCAAGAATGTTTTAAAATGGAAACTATGGGACGTGATGGTCAATTGATGCAAGCACAAGAACAATTAGAACGCATTGAAGCCGCTTACTTACGCTCTGTTAGTGTTTTAAAACAACTGATAGCTGAATCTGTATAATGAGCTTCTTGTGAGAGACTGACTCAGCTTCATTATCTGTGTTTACATTAGCCTAATACCTATCCTTACGATCCTTCTAAAAAACTTCTAACGACTTGGCCTAATTCCTGCTTAATTTAGTTTAAACACAACTTAATGAAGAAGGTAATGCTATGGATATGATGTTGCTTGGCGGCCAAAAGTTAAAGGAGAGTCCTGACGAGCTGAAAACTCTTAAAGAGTTAGATGTTAATGATAAAAACGATATTCAGCAAGTATTTGAGTCATTACTCGAATTTTCTTTTGAGAATAAGCAACTTATAGACCACTCGATCGATGCTCAATCTAATAAGGCAACGGATGATTCTGAATTTAATCATGAAGAGTTTTTATCATTAATTGGCGAAGAACCCTGGCAGCTGCTTAACGTCAAAAACCAGTTGGAAAACAATGTCGATGAATTAGGTCAGGAATTGCCGCCTTCGTTATCAGTTAGCAGCCTTGTGGCAAATGAAACGGATAAAAATCTCAAGGAAGATAGTTCTCTCTTATTGGACATCAATACGAAACTTTCACTCAAAGATAATAATAATTTATTTCCATCTCTTACGGACTCTTTTGAAGCGGCAGAAGTTGCACAGCAAAATATCAATAAACTCACTAAAGCGTCATTTTATGAAGATAGAACGCAAGGCCTTTTCGATGGTTTACAAAGGGCTGAGGATTCAGGCAACTCTTTTAAAAACTTATTTATGTTAAACGGCGATGCTGAAAATCTGACATACACGGAAAATTATTTAAATAACAAAAATGATTTGTTCACTGCTTTGAATGGTGACCACTTATTACGAGCTGAACAGTTACATTTGAAACAAATGACAGGTGAAAAGTTAAATGTTTTACAGCAAGAAGCACAACTACTCATAGAGTCTGGTATGGTCATAGACGATAAACCAACTGAAGACTTTAAATCAATTATTCAAGAACAGAAAGTTGCTGAATTAAGTGAGTGGTCTAGCAACTCGTTTAATAAGGAACTCACTAGCAAAACGGAGGCTTTGCTCTCTCAAAAAACACTGAAACTTGAAGGAGTGATTGGTACTGTCAATTGGTCAGCAAATTTCGCAAAATCGATAAAAACGCTGTTAACTCAACAGATTAAAGAAGCAAAGATTGAAGTTGATCCTCCTGAATTGGGGCCAATTCAAATTAAATTAGCTATCAACCAACAGGATGTAAATGTACAGTTTCAAACACAAAGTGGTGCAACAAAAGACCACATTGAAAATGCTTTGCCAAAGCTAAAAGAAATGCTAGAAGAATCAGGATATAACTTACTAGAATCTCATGTAAATCAAGAACAAAGTGGTAATCGGAGTGGAAATTCAGCAACATCTGAAGAGACATTATCTTTTAAAAGTGATGAACTTCAAGATAGTGAATTGGAAGAAGTTATTAATCAAGAATTATCATTAGATCGAAAAGGCGTTGATTTTTTTGCATAAAGTTTGTTTTGTATCTGCAATCTTGGCAATTGTTTTCTAAACTTACAACATCAGAAAGTAATTGTATTCAAGGATTGTAAAATGGCAAAAGAAGATCTTGAGCTTGACCTTGCAGAAGGAGAAGAAGGTAAAAAGGGTAAATCGAAGCTTTTAATTATCATCGTTGTGCTGGTGCTTTGTGGCGGTGGTGCTGCAGCCTTTTTCTTAATGGGTGGTGAAAGTAGCGAAGAAACTGCTACAACGGATGAATCTGCGCCAGTGGCCGTTCAAGAAGAAGTGATTTATTATCGAATACCCAACCCTATTGTGGCTAATATACCCGGAAAAAAGCGCGGCAGAGTCATGCAATTGAAAGTGGCATTCCAGTTAAAAAGCAAAGTAGCTGAGGATGCGATTAAAAAACATTTGCCCGTCTTAACTAATAAGTTATTAATTATGATTAGTTCATTATCTGAGGAAGAATTGCTAAGTAAAGAAGGCAAAATAAAACTCAAAGAAGATGCGTTAACCTTGGTTAGAGAGACGATGCAAGAAAGAGAAAATGATCCTACGATTGAAAAAATACTATTTACGAGTTTGGTAATGCAATAGTTGTTACGCATTTTATTGAATAAGGGAAAAAATTCACAGTGACAGATCTGCTCAGTCAAGACGAAATTGACGCGCTTTTGCATGGAGTAGACGACGGTGATATTGAAGTTGAAGACGACAATATTGTCCCCGGCGAAGCGCGAAGTTATGATTTTGCCTCACAAGACCGCATTGTTCGCGGTCGAATGCCAACATTAGAAATGATCAATGAACGATTTGCTAGACACATGCGAGTCAGTTTATTTAACCTGATGCGACGTAGTGCAGAAGTATCTATTAATGGCGTTCAAATGATTAAATTTGGCGAATATGTCCATAGCTTATTCGTACCGACAAGTTTAAATATGGTGCGAATTAGACCTTTGCGTGGCACAGCTTTGTTTACCATGGAAGCCCGTTTAGTTTTTATCTTAGTTGATAACTTTTTTGGTGGAGATGGACGATTTCACGCGAAAATTGAAGGGCGTGAATTTACTCCCACGGAACGTCGAATTATCCAAATTCTTTTAGAACAAGCTTTTATTGATTTGAAAGAAGCTTGGTCTCCTGTTATGAATGTTGAATTTGAATATCTTGATTCAGAAGTTAATCCTGCGTTAGCAACAATAGTGAGTCCATCAGAAGTTGTTGTGGTGTGTAGTTTTCATATTGAGTTAGATGGAGGTGGTGGTAATTTTCATGTCACAATGCCTTATTCAATGTTAGAACCCATTCGCGACAAGCTCGATGCTGGTGTGCAAAGTGACAGAGACGATGTAGATGAAAGATGGATCTTGGCTTTAAGAGAAGAAGTCATGGCGGTTGAAGTGCCGATTGAAGCTAAGTTGACAGAAGCCAGTATCCCTATGCGTAAAGTCAGCGAATTAAAAAAAGGTGATATTATTCCGATTGAAATGCCTGATTATGTTGTAGTTTTTGCAGGAGGTTTGCCAGCATTTCGGGCAAATGTAGGCGTATCTCGAGGGAATACAGCGATAAAAATTCTTGAAGAAATTGATCGAGAGCATATCTTATCAAACTTAGGAGTGGGTCATGAGTGAAGATGAGAACGAAAATAATGAAGATGAGTCAACAGGAGACGATTGGGCTGCGGCTATGGCCGAGCAAGAAGTTTTTGATAATGCGGAAGGGGAGCAGGAATATGCCAATCAAAATTTTGATGAAATACAAGAGGAGGTGTTTGCAAATGAAGAAGATAAAGAAAAGCTCAATGTTATTCTGGACATACCTGTTACTATGTCCATGGAAGTGGGTAGAACAAACATCACTATAAGAAATTTATTACAACTCAATCAAGGGTCTGTTGTCGAATTAGATAGATTAGCTGGAGAACCTTTAGATGTTTTAGTAAATGGTACGCTTATTGCTCATGGTGAAGTAGTCGTCGTAAACGAAAAATTTGGTATTCGTTTGACTGATGTAATGAGTCCTAATGAACGTATCATGAAACTAAAATGACTATTTGCAATGAAAAGCAGCATAATCCGTCTTTTACAATCTTTTGTAATTAAAAGTTTTATACTTTTTTTTCTTATCGGAATCGAAAATGGTTTGTTAGCAAGCGAACAAACCATTTCTGCTGAGCCGATATCATTTGATTCAATATCACGATTAGTTTTGGCTTTAATATTCGTGATTATTGTCATTTTTTTGTCAGCTTGGTTAATTCGTCGTACCAATTGGATACCAGCAAATCAACAGAGCCCTATAAAAACACTTTTTTCTCATGCGATCGGAACTCGCGAGAAGATAGTGATTATCGCTATAGGTGAAAAACAATTATTGTTAGGTGTAACTCCACAACAAATTTCTTGTTTAGCAACATTTGATACTCCAATCATTGATGAAAAAACACTGCAAGAGAGTCTCTTCTCCAAAAAACTGAATATGTTGATGAAAAGAGATCTTTGAACATGAGGTTCAAGACGCTTGTTACGCTAGTAGTCTTAGTTTTTATTGATCCTGTATTAGCAGATTCAGGAATTCCTGCGATAACTTTGACTGAGCAGAATGATGGCAGTAAAGAGTATTCAGTAACATTACAGATTCTCGTCTTAATGACGATGTTAACTTTTTTACCAGCCATTATTATGATGATGACATCTTTCATGCGTATTACGATTGTGCTTGCTATATTAAGACAAGCCATAGGTCTGCAACAAACCCCTTCTAATCAAATCCTTATTGGAATTTCGCTTTTTTTAACACTCTTTATTATGACACCTGTGTTAGATGAAGTTTATGCCAATGCAGTGAAACCTTATATGGATGAGAAAATAACAGCACAACAAGCTGTTGCGGAAACTATAAAACCGTTTCGTGGATTTATGTTTGAACAGACACGCACCAACGACTTGGAGCTATTCTTGCAACTTGCTAATCACAAAAAAGTGGATAGTGAAAATGACATTCCCTTGGCGGTACTTGTTCCAGCATTTATAACCAGTGAATTAAAAACAGCCTTTCAAATTGGTTTTATGCTTTTCATTCCTTTTTTGGTGATTGATATGGTAATTGCTTCTATGTTAATGGCCATGGGTATGATGATGTTATCACCTTTAATCATTTCACTACCTTTCAAAATCATGTTGTTTGTATTAATTGATGGTTGGACACTCGTAATAGGAACCTTAGCTGCAAGTTTTGGTTTGTAGTTAAATTTTTAATGTTCGATAAATCATTTAATCTTTGGTTGAAATTTTATGACTTTGGAAGTTGCATTAGATATTTTTAGAGAAGCAATGAACGTTATCATTTTACTAGTGATGGCTATTGTGACCCCAGGGCTTGTCGTTGGGTTGATTGTTGCGATATTTCAAGCTGCTACGAGTATTAATGAACAAACTTTATCTTTTTTACCAAGATTAGTGATTACTTTACTTTCGCTAACATATTTTGGTCATTGGATATGGGGAACTTTAATCAGCTTCTCAGATAAGTTAGTCAGAAGCATTCCTTATGTCATTGGTTGATTTTTATGAATGACATCATTTTTTCATTCGAAAATATTGAAAGATTATTAGCGCAATATTTTTTCCCTTTCTCACGTATTGCAGCTGTGGTTATGTCTATGTCAATTATAGGGAATAGAACAATACCGGCACAAATCAAACTTTTATTGGCATTAACATTGACTATTGTATCAGCACCATTTGTTGAAATTATACCTGATGTCTCACTTTTATCTTTATCTTCAGCGTTGATTATTATTGAACAAATTATTATTGGTGTAGGAATAGGTTTTATCACAAAATTACTTTTTGAAACATTTATATTAGGTGCACAAATTATTGCTATGCAAACAGGTTTGGGTTTTGCCTCTATGATTGATCCAACTAATGGTCTGCAGGTTCCTGTTCTGTCTCAATTTTATTTATTGTTAGTCACTTTAATGTTTTTAGCCATTGATGGTCATCTAGTGGTGATAGAATTGATGATAAATAGTTTAAATACACTTCCAATTGGTGAGTCCATTTTTCAATTACGTTCATTAAAAATTATTGTAGATTGGACTTCGATCATGTTTGCTGCCGCGCTCATGATGTGTCTAGCTGCTGTTTTATCGTTGTTAATGATTAATTTAGCTTTTGGTGTTATCACACGTGCTGCACCACAACTTAATATCTTCGTGATAGGTTTTCCTATGACATTATTGGCTGGTTTACTAATTGTTTGGATAACTTTAGAAGGTTTTTCATTTCACTTTGAACAACAAACATTACGTGCAACGCATGTTATGTGCTTGTTTATTAATAAAGCCTGTTAAGCTATGGCAGAACAAGATTCTTCAGAACGTACGGAACAGGCGACTCCCAAAAAGCAACAAGATGCTAGAAAAAAAGGACAAGTTCCTCGTTCTCGTGAATTGTCAACAGCCTTGCTACTAATCAGTAGCATTGCTTTTTTAATGATGACTTTTTCTTTTATCTATGAAAAATTTTCGCAAATAGCACTCAAGGCATTTGTTCTTTCTAGAAGAGAAATTTATTCAACACAATTGATGTTAGATGCCTATAAAGAAAGTATGTATCAAGGTTTTATCAGCATCACACCACTTATGCTGTTAACTTTTATCATTGCTTTATTTGCACCTATTGCTTTAGGAGGATGGACTTTTAATTTTGGTAGCGCAGGTTTTAAAGGTAATCGAATGTCTCCGCTCAAAGGTTTTAAAAGAATGTTTGGAGTACAAGCATTGGTTGAGTTGATTAAAGCGATTGGTAAGTTTGTGTTAGTTGTAGTGATTTCTTATTTCATTTTAAATAGTCAATTTGACACTTTTATGAGTCTTGGAACTGGCGATATAGAAAATTCAATTTTACATGGGTTGGTTATTGTTTCATGGAGTTTTTTAGCGATTAGTAGTTCTCTTTTGTTCATTGCAGCTATCGATGTACCTTACCAAATGTGGAATCATGCAAAGCAGTTAAAAATGACCAAACAAGAAATTAAAGACGAGTATAAAAATACAGAAGGAAAACCAGAAGTTAAAGGACGAATACGCAGAATGCAGCGGGAAATAGCAGATCGTCGCATGATGCAACAGGTGCCAGATGCTGATGTTGTGATAACAAATCCTGAACACTACTCTGTGGCTTTAAAATACGATAAAACTAAAAGCTCGGCCCCCATTGTTGTTGCTAAAGGTGTCGAATTGATGGCTTTACAAATTAGAAAAATTGCAGCTCATAATGATGTTCTAATCGTAGAAGCACCACCTTTGGCACGTTCAATTTATTTTACAACAGACATCGATAAAGAAATACCAGAAGGACTCTATTTAGCTGTAGCCCAGCTTTTGGCCTATGTTTATCAACTCAAAGAGCATATCAAAGGAAAAGGACCAAAGCCTGACAAAATTAGTGATTATCCTATACCTGCAAATTTGCAGCATTAAATCATGAGGTGATGCGTGCAACTAGCCACTAAAATCAGAAATGCGATACCTGAACGTGTAAAAAACTCCCCACATTGGTCAAGAGTAAAACAGTTACCTGCCGTCGGTTTAGGTACACCTCTTTTATTAATTGTCATCTTGGGTATGATGACATTACCTTTACCGCCTTTATTACTAGATATGTTATTTACATTCAATATCACACTTTCGTTAATTGTGGTGTTAGTTTGTATTTATACATTGAGGCCTTTAGAGTTTGCTGCATTTCCAACGGTAATTCTAATTGCTACTTTATTGCGATTAGCTCTTAATGTTGCATCGACGCGTGTTGTGCTTTTGAATGGACATGAAGGACCTGGAGCAGCAGGTAATGTGATAGAGTCATTCGGTACCGTTGTTATTGGAGGTAATTATGCAGTCGGTATGGTGGTGTTTGCAATTTTAGTCATTATTAATTTTGTTGTTGTCACCAAAGGTGCAGGGCGAATCTCTGAAGTTAGTGCAAGATTTACATTAGACGCTTTACCTGGGAAACAAATGTCAATTGATGCTGATCTTAATGCCGGTTTGATATCGCAAGAAGAAGCCAGGCAGCGCCGTTCAGAAGTTTCACAAGAAGCTGATTTTTATGGCGCAATGGATGGTGCATCTAAGTTTGTACGTGGTGATGCTGTGGCGGGAATTTTAATTCTATTCATTAACATTATAGGCGGTGTATTGATTGGCATGATGCAGCATGCTCTAAACTTTTCGACGGCGATGGAATATTATGCTTTGCTCACTATTGGTGATGGTTTGGTTGCGCAAATTCCTTCTTTGTTACTCTCTACAGCTGCAGCTATTATGGTTACACGACAAAATCGTGCGGAAGATATTTCTAATCAAGTTGTTGGACAAATGTTTAATAAGCCTCAAGCTTTGATGATTGCAGCAACGGTGTTAGCTATTATGGGTATTGTGCCTGGAATGCCACATTTTGCTTTTTTGAGTTTATCACTTGTTTCAATAGGTTTAGCTTATCTTATTATCAGAAATCAAAAAATTAAAAAAGAAGATTTAAGTAAAAAAGAAAAAGAAATATCAACACAACAACAAGAAGTTGAAAAGCAAAAACCGAAAGAGTTAACGTGGGATGATGTACCTACTGTAGATCCCATCGGTCTGGAAGTAGGTTATCGCTTAATTCCTATGGTGGATCAAAAACAAGATGGAAAATTGATGGGACGAATTAAAGGGGTGAGAAAAAAACTTTCACAAGAACTAGGATTTTTAATACCACCAGTACATATTCGAGACAATTTAGATCTTTCTCCCACACAGTATCGCATAACTTTATTGGGTGTTTCAGTTGGTGATGCGGAAGTTTATCCCGATAAAGAATTAGCTATCAATCCAGGACAAGTTTTTGGCGAATTAAAAGGTGTGCCCGGCAAAGATCCTGCTTTTGGTTTAGAAGCTGTATGGGTTGAAACTATGCAAAGAGATAAAGCGCAAACATTAGGTTATACAGTTGTTGATGCCAGTACAGTGATTGCTACGCATCTGAGCCAGCTATTGCAAAATCACGCCGCGGAGTTAATTGGGCATGAAGAAGTAGAGCAATTATTCAAGGTTCTCGGTAAATCTGCTCCTAAGTTGGTTGAAAATTTAATTCCCAATATTTTACCTTTGGGTGTGATTGTCAAGGTACTGCAAAATCTTTTACAAGAAAATGTGCCAATTAGAGATATACGCACTATCGCTGAAACCTTAGCGGAGTATGGAACTCGTAGTCAAGATCCTGTCAGTTTAACTGCCGCTTGCCGTATAGCTTTGTGTCGAATGATAGTACAAAACATCAATGGCTTAGAACCCGAATTGCCTGTAATTACTTTAGATCCTTCTTTGGAACAGTTATTGCAGCAAGCTACTCAAGTTTCTGGTGATGACAGTGGTGGGATTGAACCGGGTTTAGCAGAAAGATTGCAATCATCATTGCATCAAGCGGCTCAACAGCAAGAATTAGCAGGGCAACCTACGGTTTTATTGGTCTCTCCAAATATAAGGCTTATGTTAGCAAAGTTTGCACGTTACAGCACTTTCAATATTCATGTATTGTCTTTTCAAGAAATACCTGATAACAAACAAATTCGTGTGATGAGAACGATAGGGCAGTGATGAAAAATACAACCATTTTGCAGATCAAATTTTTCTCACCAATATTGTTTGTTGTATTTGTTTTTTTATTCATTTGTAAAGGAGAGTTTTGCTATGAAGGTTAGGCGATTCTTTGGTAAAGATATGCGTCAAACCTTAACTGAGATTGCTCAAGAACTTGGTCCTGATGCTGCGATTTTATCCAATAAAAGAGTACAAGGTGGCGTGGAAATAATTGCCGCTATTGATTACGACGAAGCGATTCTTGATAATCGTGCTCATAAAAAAACACCTGACGATGAAATCAACTCTTCCGGCTCCCTTGAAAAGGATATTTCTAATCCTTCACGAGAAAGCTCCATTCAAAAAAACTTTAAAGAAAAGAAAAATCATCAAGCTAAAGCGAATAAAAAGCCACAGCCTGATAATGCTCTAACTCAAGCGGTAAATCGTATCAAGAGTCAAGCTGGGATTTCGGATAGTGTGTCGGGAAAAAATTCGCCTAGCAAAAAAGTATCTTTGCAAACTGAGCATGAATATCTCATTGAAGAACAACCAGAAGAAAAAAATATTTTACCATTATCAGAACAACAGTTTGATGAGATAATTGCTGAGAAAACAACAAATTTCAAAGACACAGAAGTTTTAAGTGAACCATTTTATATCGATGATGACATTGATGACGCGACTCCATTAAATTCTACGATCCAGGAAGAAGAAAACTCAAAAAAACACTATCAACTCAATACAAAAGCAGCAGAGCCTTATAAGCAATTAGAATGGTTGCCTGATCCACAAATCAAATCGATGCAAGAGGAACTGAAAGTTTTGCGTGGTTTGTTGGAAAATCAACTCAATGGTCTTGCTTGGAGCGATACTAAAAGAAAAAATCCATTAAAGAGTTTGATTATGACAAAACTTATTGAAATGGGATTCTCTAATGAGTTAGTTGATGTTTTTTCTAATGTGGCTTCCAGAGCTGGAGATTTTAATCGAGCCTGGGAAATGACTTTATCATCAATAAGGAATAAATTAAAAACATCGAATTCTGATAAAAAATTCAATCAGGGTGTTTATGCGTTTATTGGCCCTACTGGTGTTGGTAAAACAACAACCATTGCTAAGCTCGCCGCTCAATTTGCTCTTGAAAACGGCCCAGAAAAAATCGCTATATGTACTGCCGATAGTTATCGTATTGCCGCTCATGAGCAATTAAAGATATATGGAAAAATTATTGGTTGTTCAACCCGTATCATTAATAACGATGATTCAATTACACGTATTTTAGAGCAGCTGCGTGATAAACAATTAATACTGATAGATACTGCGGGAATGGGACAACGTGATCGACGTATTTTAGAACAATTTCAACGCTTCAAGGAATCTAAATACCCTATACACAACTATCTTGTTATTTCTGCTACATCACAACGTCGTGTACTTCAAGAATCTTTAGATATGTTTGGTCGTTATCCTTTACATGCTTGTATATTGACAAAAATTGATGAAGCAACCAGTCTAGGAGAAGCACTTAGCATGATTATGCATCATGAGCTTGAAGTGAAATTTGTTACAGATGGTCAACGTATTCCCGATGATATTCGAAAGGCTAGTTCTGACTTTTTAGTAAAAGAAGCAGTCGAACTTTATCAACAGTTTTCAGAAAAAAATATAAGTATTGAGCATGGTTCACTAACTGGAATGAGAGAAAATTATGTGCATTCAGACAAGAGTATAATCAGTAACTATAATGATAGAAAAAATGGTTTTTGCTAAAGCAAGCAAAATCTTTACAGGGAGGTTTCACGGGAAACCTAAAACACATAAATCAATGAAAAATGGAAAATTTGATGAGTAATTCTCATCCAATAAAAGTTATCGCCGTAACGGGTGGAAAAGGTGGTGTTGGTAAGTCAAGTATTACTCTTAATCTTGCAGTGGCAATTGCAGATAAAAATAGAAAAGTACTTCTTTTAGATGCGGATCTAGGCCTTGCGAATATCGACGTCATGTTAGGTTTAAAAGCACCAAGAAACTTAACACATGTTTTGGAAGGACAATGTCGTCTAGAAGATATTTTGCTTGAAGGGCCTTCAGGTTTAAAAATTGTTCCAGCATCTTCCGGCACTCAAAAAATGTCTCAATTAAGCCTTGCGGAAAATGCCGGTATTATCCAATCTTTTAGTGAATTGTCTGATAATGTCGATTATTTATTTATCGATACCGCTGCTGGTATTTCAGATAATGTTTTGAGCTTTCTGCAAGCTTCACAAGATATCGTTCTTGTTGTTTGTGATGAGCCAACATCAATTGCAGATTCCTATGCTTTAATGAAAATATTGAGTCAAAAATTTAATCGAAAACGTTTTCGTGTTATTGCTAATATGGCTCATAGCCCAGCTGATGGTAAAAGAGTTTTTTCAAAGATTACTAAGGTTGCTGATAAATTTTTGGATGTTTCTCTTGATTTTGTGGGTATGATTCCTTTCGATGATAATATTCGTAAGGCTATAAAGAAACAGAAACCACTTGTTCATCTCACACCACGTTCTCCAGCTTCTGTTGCCATTAAAAATATCAGTAATAAAGTAATTAACTGGCGAGTTCCCAATGTACCTCAAGGTAATATAGAATTTTTTATGGAGCGATTGCTCAATAATAAAAAAATGACAGTAGAAAATATTTAATCAATTGAAGCGGTGATAATAGTAGAGTTTAGGTTAACTTTATGTATCCAATAGACACTAAAGAAGATTTGATTAAAAATCATTTCACCCTAGTGAAGCGTATTGCGCATCATATGACTGCACGTTTGCCTGATTCCGTTCAAATTGATGATTTGATGCAAGCAGGGATGATAGGTTTAATGGAAGCCGCTAAAAACTTTAAAGTAAGTGGTGGTGCGAGTTTTGAAACTTTTGCTGGTATTCGTATACGAGGTGCAATGATTGATGAGATAAGACGTGGGGATTGGGTGCCTCGTTCAGTGCATCGTAATTCGAGACTTATAGCTGATACTATCGCTGCTATAGAGCAAGAAACGGGCACTGATGCTAAAGATAGTGATGTTGCTGAAAAATTAGGTATTTCACTAGATGAATACCACAAGATGTTAAGGGATGCTAACAATGGGTTTATGCTTGGTTTTGATGATTTAGGTATTTCTGAAGAACAATTTGATGAAGGTTTATCTTCTAAACCAAGAACACCTCTTGAATTTTTGGAATCTTCCGCCTTCAAAGCAAATCTTATAGATGCTATTGACTCTTTGCCAGAAAAAGAAAAACTCGTTCTTTCACTTTACTACGACGAAGAGCTTAATTTAAAAGAGATTGGTCAGGTACTTGGTGTTAGTGAATCTCGGGTTAGTCAAATTAATTCGCAGGCTATGGTACGTTTAAAAAGTCGGCTCAAGCACTGGGCTGCAGAACCCGTGTAATTACAACTGCTTAAAAAAATTAATATTAACGCCCATTTTTAGAAATAGTTTTTTTATTATATTTTGGACAGCAATTTCTAATTAATCCAAAAAAATCACTGTAAAAGCTATTCCTGATTACGCAAAACATCCCATTTTGATATATAAATGATGGTAAGCATTCGAAATTTTCGTTTCGCGGAGGTTATCAAGTTGGATAAAAATATGAAAATTTTAGTGGTAGATGATTTTTCAACAATGCGCCGTATTGTTAAAAATTTGCTTCGAGATTTGGGATTTACAAATACTCAAGAAGCTGACGATGGGAATACGGCTTTGCCTATGTTGAAAAGTGGTGGCTTTGACTTTTTAGTGACAGATTGGAATATGCCTGGTATGCAGGGCATTGATTTGTTGAAAAATGTGAGAGCAGATCCTGAATTGAAAAGTCTACCTGTGTTAATGGTCACCGCTGAAGCAAAACGTGAACAAATTGTTGAGGCTGCGCAAGCTGGAGTTAATGGCTATATCGTTAAGCCGTTTACAGCAGGTACTTTGAAAGAAAAGATTGATAAAATATTTGAACGTTTAGAGCAGTGAATGAGGTTGGTATGACAGAATCTGTAGATTTGGAAAATGCTCGCAACCTCGTTAAGTGCCTTGAAGAAAATGATCAAGAAGGCGCAGATATGTACATGGCGGAATTGACCAAAGCCCGTGAATCTAATTTATTCATTGAAGTGGGTAAACTTACTCGTGAATTGCATGAAGCTTTGTCCAATTTCCAGCTTGATACACGTATTTCTGACCTAGCGGCGCAAGATATCCCCGATGCTAAAGATCGTCTCAAATACGTTATAGAAACGACAGAAGATGCAGCCAATAAAACCATGGATGCTGTAGAAAAAAGCTTACCAATGGCTGATAACATAGGTTTGGGCGCATCCAACTTAAAAACCGATTGGGATAAGTTGATGAACAAACAGATGCAGCCTGCAGAGTTTCGCGTGCTATGCCAAGACATGAAGTCCTATCTCGATGATACAAAAAACAGTGCGCATACTCTACACACTTTGCTGACGGAAGTTCTCATGGCACAAGGATATCAGGACTTAACAGGTCAAGTTATTCGTCGAGTTATACAAATGGTGCAGGATGTTGAAGAGAGCTTAGTGACAATGATTCGTATGTTTGGCTCCATGAATGATTATGATGATGCAAAAGATAAAACAAAAATAGAAGATGGCGTTGAAGGTCCAATTGTGAACAAGGAAAAAAGGGATGATGTGGTTAATAGTCAAGATGATGTTGATGATTTGCTATCAAGCTTAGGCTTCTGAGGAGAGATTAAATGGCGATTGACGCTGATGAGGAAATTTTACAAGACTTCATTGTTGAAGCTGGTGAAATTCTAGAGCAATTATCTGAACAGCTGGTCCAATTAGAAAATACTCCTCAAGACTCTGACCTTCTCAATGCGATATTTCGAAGTTTTCATACTGTTAAAGGTGGGGCAGGTTTTTTAAATCTAACCAATCTTGTAGCAATCTGCCATGTAACAGAAAATATATTTGACCTTTTACGGAATAATGAACGATCTGTAACCTCTGATTTAATGGATGTGGTTTTACAAGCACTTGATGAAATCAACACCATGTTTGATGTTGTCAAGCAAATGGAACAACCTGAGCCAGCTAATCCAGATTTAATGTCTGCTCTTGAAAAATACAGTGTTCCCGGTAATCAAGATGAGGTGAGCACTGAAGAAGTTCAAGAAACAGTCGAACAACCACCAGAAACAACGATTTCGCAGACACTTGATCCTGATACAACACAGCAAGAGACTTCATCTTCCAATTCGAATGCTAGCAGTGATGAAATTACTGACGAAGAGTTTGAAAACTTACTCGATCAGTTGCATAGTTCAGATAATGATAAACAGGCTTCAAATGTAAGTGGCGGCGCAAATCAACAATCTGAAAAAACACCTTCAACGAGTGATGGTGAAATTACAGATGATGAATTTGACCAATTATTGGATGAAATTCACGGACCTGGGAAAGGACCTGAAGTTAAAGCAAATTTAGAAGGGAAATCGAAGCAAGAAACTAAAGGGACGAATTCGTCGAGTGATGATTTAATGTCAGATGATGAATTCGAGAAACTTTTGGACCAGTTGCACGGTAACAGCGGCCAAGAGCAAAACTCAATACCTAAAACACCTGAACAAAAAACCTCGGAAAAACAGCCTGATGTTAAAGAGCAAGAGCCGGTAAAAACTACTGAGCAAAAACAGCAACCTGCGGCTGTAGCAAAACCAACCGTTGAAAAGAAAACGACGCCTTCACCTACTAAATCTGCGGCCCCGGCACCTAAGAAATCAGCAGCTGCATCTCCCCCTGCAGGAGAAACCACAGTTAGGGTCGATACAAAACGACTTGACGATATTATGAATATGGTTGGTGAGCTCGTTTTAGTTCGCAACCGCTTAGTTATGTTAGGTGCTAACCATGGCGATGAAGAGTTAGCTAAAACCATTCAAAATCTTGATGTCGTGACTGCTGATTTACAAGGTTCGGTCATGAAAACACGAATGCAACCCATCAAAAAAGTTTTTGGTAGGTTTCCTCGTGTTGTCAGAGATTTAGCAAGAAGTTTAAATAAAGAAATTAGTTTGGAATTAGTTGGAGAAGAAACCGATTTAGATAAAAACTTGGTTGAAGCTCTGGCCGACCCGCTTATCCATTTAGTGAGAAATTCTGTAGACCACGGTATTGAAATGCCTCAAGAGCGAGAGGAAGCAGGCAAGCCTAGGACTGGGAAAATTTTGCTTTCAGCTGCACAGGAAGGCGATCACATTCTTCTGGCTATTGAGGATGATGGTAAAGGCATGAACGCTGATGTATTGCGCAAGAAAGCAGTTGAAAAAGGTCTGATGGATGTGGATGCTGCAGAAAGGTTAACACCCAATGAATGCTATAACTTAATTTTTATGCCAGGTTTTTCTACTAAAGATCAGATTTCAGATATTTCTGGTCGTGGCGTTGGCATGGATGTAGTAAAAACAAAAATATCACAACTCAATGGTAGCATTAACGTGAGTTCAGAGTTAGGTAAAGGTACAATAATCATTATTAAAGTGCCTTTAACCCTCGCTATTTTGCCTACATTGATGGTTACAGTGGGTAATCAAACTTTTGCATTGCCATTGGCTAGTGTCAATGAGATTTTTCATCTTGATTTAACGAGAACAAATAATGTTGATGGTCAGCTAACTATTATTGTTAGGGATAAAGCTTTGCCTTTGTTTTATCTAGAAGAGTGGTTAGTGGTTGGTCATTATGGACAAGCGCAGAAAGAAGCCGGTCACGTGGTTATCGTTCAAGTAGGTACAAAACGTGTTGGCTTTGTTGTGGACTCATTATTGGGGCAAGAGGAGGTTGTTATTAAGCCTCTAGGTCAGTCATTACAAGGTACGCCTGGAATGGCTGGTGCAACAATTACTAGTGATGGAGGAATTGCGTTAATTCTTGATATAGCTGGCTTGCTCAAGCACTATGCCAGCAGGCGTTGATTCAAGTAATTATTATAAGGTGGCATGATTTCATGGCCTGTAATGTTCTTGTGGTTGATGACTCGTCATTTTTTTGCCGAACAGTAGCAGGTATTATCAATCGGCAGCCCGAATTCAATGTGATTGGCATCGCCAATAATGGTAAGGAGGCTATCGATAAGGTCCTAAAACTAAAGCCCGACATTGTGACTATGGATGTCGAAATGCCTGTTATGGATGGTATCACTGCCCTCAAAGAGATCATGCGTTTACAACCCACTGTGGTCGTTATGTTTTCTTCTCTAACCTACGAAGGCGCAAAAATGACAGTTGACGCATTGAATGCTGGTGCTGTTGATTTTGTACTTAAGACTTATCATGATGTATCTCCTAATGATCCGAGTGCTGGTAAACAGCTGGTTGATAAACTTAAAGAAGTGGCGAATGCTAAACTCAAAAATATCACTCAATTGTTGAAGTCACAGAAATCTATCAATCCGGTCAATCGTCATGCTTCTAAAGCATTACCTAAAAAACCAGTTACGCATCAACACTCAGTGATTGTCATTGGAGCCTCAACCGGTGGCCCTCTAGCTATTCAAGAAGTATTGGGGAAACTGCCTAAAAACTTTCCATTACCGATACTAATCACCTTGCATATGCCCGCAAACTTTACACAGGCTTATGCAAATCGTTTGAATTTACAAAGCCAAATCACGATTAAAGAAGCGGTTTCAGGAGAAGCTATCCGCTCGGGCATAGCTTACATTGCTCCGGGTGGTCATCAAATGATTCTCCACGGGTCTTCATCGAGTGCGAGTATACGTATATTGGATGCCGATCCTCGCCTTAATTATCAGCCTTGTGTTGATGTGACATTCGCTTCTGCTGCTCGTTGTTATGGTAAAGGTGTATTGGCCATAGTGATGACGGGTATGGGGGCCGATGGGCGGGAAGGAGCCAAGATAATCAAACAAAATTCTGGCGTTGTCTGGTCACAAGATGAAGCCAGTTGTGTAGTTTATGGAATGCCTGGAGCAGTCAAGTTATCAGGTATCGCGGATTATGAAGTTATTCTTAACGAAATGGCTAATCGTTTAATAGAAGAGGCTATGTAGTGGATAAATTGACATTACTAGGGCTTCTATTGGGTGGCATAGCTATTTTAGGCGGACAGAAACTTGAGGGCGGTAGTCTATCCTCTCTGGTGAATGGACCTGCTTTAGTCATTGTATTAGGAGGAACATTAGGAGCTGTTTTATTACAAACTCCTTTTCTTATTTTCAAACAATCATTAAAAATGCTGAGCTGGATTCTTATTCCACCGAAATTATCAATTATTGAAGGAGTAAAGCGTATCATTAATTGGAGCATGATTTCACGCAAAGAAGGTTTACTTGGCTTGGAAAAGATATCCAATGTTAAAGATACGTTTGAGAGAAAGGCATTAGATTTACTGATTGATGGTAATGATACGAAATCGATTCGTCACTCCTTAGTCATGGAAATTGAAGCCAAAGAAAGATTTCTTATGAAAAGCGCTAAAGTTTATGAGGCAATGGGTGGCTATTCTCCAACGATTGGCATACTTGGTGCTGTATTAGGATTAATTCAGGTGATGCAAAACCTATCCGATCCAAGTCGCTTAGGCTCAGGAATTGCAACTGCTTTTGTAGCTACCATTTATGGTGTTGGTTTTGCTAACCTACTATTCTTGCCGATTGCTAATAAATTAAAATTGCTAGTCATGGCGATGAGTGAATACCGAGAGATGTTTGCCGAAGGGGTTATTGCTATTGGTGAGGGTGAAAACCCACGTGTAATTGAAGACAAATTGTCAGGATTTTTACATCAATAATGTTGCGAAGACGTCCCAAAATTGAAGAATCTGAAAATCATGAACGATGGTTGGTTTCTTATGCGGATTTTATAACTTTATTATTTGCATTTTTCGTTGTGATGTATTCGATTTCTCAAGTTAATGAAGGAAAATATCGAGTGGTTTCAGAGTCCTTAGTTACTGCTTTTGATACACAAAAGCGCAGTTTTGAACCTATTCAAATTGGTGAGATTAATCGCAATAATGCCGTTAGCGATTTAGATAACTATTATGAAGATTACGGTAAATTAAGTCAGAACTCTGAAGGTATTGAAGATAAAGGAGCATTGAGCCCTAAATTGATATCTTTAGAAAAAGACATTTCTTTATTATTAAATTCATTAATAAAAGCTGATTTGGCCAGTGTGAAGTTAACGCAAGACTGGTTGGAAATTGATTTGCGTAGTGGTTTGTTATTTCGAAGTGGTAGCGCAAATTTAAGTGAATCAGCTGGTGTTGTCATTGCTGAAATTAGTAATTTACTAAATACAAATGAACAGTTGGTACGGGTCCGAGGTCACACCGATAGTTTACCTATTTTTTCAGACTCCTTTCGTTCAAATTGGGAGTTATCTACGGCAAGAGCAGCCAGTGTGGTTAAAATTATGCAACAAAATAATGTTAATCCTCTGCGTATGGCTGTTGAAGGGTATGGTGAGTTTCAACCGATTGCCAGCAATGAGACCCCAGAAGGTCGAGCAAAAAATAGACGGGTAGTGCTCGCTATTTCAGCGCAATCTTTAATAGAGGAAGATAGGTTAAATACTACCAATACTACAGAAAAAGACAAAACATCGACTCAAAATAATAACATTTCAATATCTAGTAACCAAGTTATCAATAATGTTGCAAATGCTAAAGAAGATTTGAATAAAAAAGCAAGCCAACAAAAAACAAGAGAAGAAGCGCTTCTTGAACAAAAAGTAGAGATTATACGCTCGGCTCGAGGTGGATTGTTAATTAAAGCTAAATCCAGCAATGAAAATGAGGAACCATGATTGAAAGTATGGGCGTTTGCTAATCAAAAAGGTGGTGTGGGTAAAACCACAACCACAATTACTTTGGCTGGTTTGATTGCTCAACAATCCAAACGTGTATTGATGATTGATTTTGATCCTCATAGCTCATTAACGGCTTATCTAGGCTGGGACGCAGATACTTTAGACAGTTCCAGTTACTTATTGTTTGATGCCTTATCGAAAAATTCGCTTGATTATAGAATATGTCAGCGGATCTTAATGAGAACACCATTTAAAAATCTTTATCTTATTCCTGGTTCTTTAGCGCTAGCTACATTAGATAAAAAGCTATCTAAGTTAGATGGCATGGGCTTAGTCTTAGAAAAAACACTGGAATTATTAAAAAATGATTTTGATTATGTTTTGATTGATTGTCCACCGGTAGTCGGTATTCTCATGGTTAACGCATTAGCAACTTGTCATCATTTAATTATTCCTGTCCAAACCGAATACTTGGCATTAAAAGGTTTAGAAAGAATGATGAGGACTATAGAAATGATTGCTAAGGCAAAACATCAGAAATTTTCTTTTACTATATTGCCGACTATGTTT
>JBCCZV010000034.1:0-34046 GCA_039187085.1 Pseudomonadota bacterium | reverse complement strand
TCACAGGCCATTATCGAATTATTTTTATTCAACTAAGGAGTACAAGAAACCAACGTATTTTCAAAGTTTTCTCGTAAATTCGATTGTCGCTCATATTCGTCTGAGAAAACAGTAGGATTTGGGTTTTCCTGAACTAAGACCAGGTACTGATCGAGTATATCTAATACCTTAGAAGATTGCGCCGTTATTTGTTCAGCGCTACAGGTTAACCATAAACCACTTTTTATTTGGTCGAGATAAGTATCATCTAAAGCATCAAGTGTTAAATTTTGAAACTCATTGATCGATGCAATTATTTGATGTGCTTCAATGAGTTTTTGACTATTAACAACATAAGGTTTAATACCGTTAACTGTCGCTAAATAGCCTTCACCCGCTACTGTGGATAAACGTTTTATATTCTCTGAAGAATAATTACTTTGACATAAAAATTTTTCTGTCGTTGAACCTTCTAAGCATGCAAAACCCAAAACTGTCGATGGAAAGCTAAATTGCATTACGATTGTCAAATCGTTCAATATTTCACCATTCCAATGACTTTCATATGCATGCTTTGCCAATTTTTCAGAACCAGGTTGAAAATCATCTTCATCAATAACCAAGTTTTTATCTTCTATTAAAAAGCTTTCTATTGCTTTTAATGATTGTATTTTCCTGTCTACGAATTCAGGTAAATCATCCACTTCATGATCTAAGTAATTTTCAGCCATAAAGTCGATTTTGTAATTTTTTGCTAAGTTATCATGTTGAATCATTTTTTCTTTATTGGATTCACTGAGCAGCAAAGGTATGATTTTTAATTGATCGAGGCTATTATCAGGAAACCACCATTCATTAGTCGTAGTGTCATAATTTAACTTCGCAATATTGGTGATCAATTGAGGCACAGGTTTAGAGAAATCGATTTCTGCAGCGGCTATAGCATTTTTAATATAAAGACTTACTTGAGCACCTTCTTGCAAGCCTACAAGTACTTTTCTATAGGCATAACTTGTAATCAAGTCAATAAATTTAGGAGTATAGAGTATTAATTGTTGAACATCTAAATCTTGCATTAAATAAATCATTTCTTCAAGCATTCCAGAATAAAATTTTGCATCACCTGATTGGGTTTGCCATAATTGTAAGCGCTGTGTATAAGTTGCTAAAGACACATCGTCAATATTTCTTAAACTCGCTTGTATAGCCAGTTTAAGATCATCAGGCCATGCTAACATCGCACTTAACTCTTCCGGAGACGGAGACGTTGTATAGCTCGGTATGCCTCTTGTCAAGAGTGAATTCAAATCTCCCCGAGTTAAAAACATTTCGAGTGTTTTGGGTGTACCTAACCAACCTGTAAATACAGTGAGTGATTCAGTAATATCAGGAAAAGCTTGACGATCTAAGGTCGTTAAATCTTTGGAGTATTCTGCATTAAGTAAAGCATGTTGTCTTAATTCATACTCTTCAAATAATCGACTTATAAAGACGTCCAAATTCGCATTCGAGTCAAATACGTAACGATTGATCGTAGAAGGTAATATTTGATAAGTATCTACCTCAATAACCGGCTCACCAGTAGATCCTGCCACTGAATCTATTACACGTGAGGAAAAATTAATCGTGTTAGTTGCAGAGAATATGACTTTAGGTGCCAATAAACCTAATGCTACAAAATCCAACGCTTTATAAGTGGATTCAATCTGAAAACTTGCATTTTCACTATCATTTAAACTATTTAAAAAAATCGTATTTTCTAGATAAACTTGGGGGAAAGATGTTGAGAAATATGATGATTCTTCATTGTTCAGAATAACTCGGTAATTTAGTGCGCTTGGCTGCTCAACAAGTATTTTATCGCGTGTTTTGTCTGTTAAACTTAATTTTTCTGTAATAAAGTCTATAGAATTTTGATTAGCTTGGGTAGATTCTAAAGCAGCTTCTATGAATAGCTCCCCATCAAGACTGGCAAACTCTTTATCTTCTGAAGCAAAATAAGTTTTTGAAAAATTAGCTTCGATATCTGTGGTTGTTACATCTGGATTTCCGATATGAGTCGATAAGCTCATACTATCAGCCAGAAGCGTTCGATATATTTCTTTACCTCGAACTGTTAAGATCATTTCAGCGCCCGATCTTTCCAGTTTATAATTAATATCGACTATTTGATTATCATTAATTGTCACTTGTCTTGTTCTTTCATGAGAAGAGAACCCCGATGGACTGGTAAACTTACTGAAGATTACGGTTTGATCATCGGATTCGATGACACTTTTTCCATTCGATAATACAGCAAGAGCTGATGTGTCTAAATAGAACTTAATTTCTTTATCATCTTCTTTATCATCAAATTCAGATGCAGGAGAATTTGGAAAAACACTGTTTAAATCCACACCTTTTTCAATATTTGTCAACCATGTAAGGAGATCATTACGCTCGGAAGTTTCAAGAGACTCAATAACCGCTAAATTAGTCACCTGAGGATTTTTTATCATTTGACAATTATTGCTAACCCATTCATATTCCAAAATCGCATCACAAGTTTCTTGCATCAGAGGTTGAATATCTATTTGACTAATCGGTTCTTGCACACCATCATTATTAGCAGCATCAGGTGTAGCCTCATCAGAACCACTACCTCCTCCACATGCTGCTAATATGGCAGAGCAACTCAATAGCACTAACATTATTTTTTTCTTTTTAAATTGCATTGTATTCCTCACAATGATTAATTTTCCTAATAAAAACGATTAAATTTTTTTTATTTCTTATACAACTCATTTAGATTCGCGGAAAATTATATACCATGAAGATTTATCAATCTTTAAAAAAACATGTGCAATAATTCACTTATGCCATTCATAGTGTATTAAGTCAGTGTATTGATTCGTTATCAAAAAAATAGATACTTAAACAGCCAAGTCAATTGTCTGATGAAGTAGTCATTTTTTCTTAAACTTCATTGAATAACTACAAACAAGAGCTTCATTCTTTTACATACAAGCATTCAACCTCAAATAAATCCGGTATTCAATGTGTCATTTCTTCAAACACGACTTTTTCATGCCAAGTTTATAACAAACACTAATTCTTTTTTTATTTTAGAATACAAATTGTTGTTAAATAGAAAAATGTTCGAAATTTATTCAATATCTAGTGCTGATTTATAGAGATTAACGTCTTTAATATGCATATATTTTGCGAAAAGAATGACTATTTTTAATATTTTTTCGCATCCATGGTTATATTATGGTGAAATAGCTAATGTACTAGTTAATCACTTAAAACAGTTCAGGGGCTCAGAGTGAAAAAAACGTGGCAATGTTCGATTTTTACATTAAATGATAAAGAAGAGCCATCAAGAAAGGTAATTTATGGGGCTAACATTGATCAGGTTAGAGAGAATATCTTTGTATGGTTAACCGAAGAAGAGCCTTGGTTTTATTCTCATGCTTATCCAAATTATGAATACGGTTATTATAGAACAGAGAATAACACTTCCATCATACCTAGCAATTTACTCACCCAGCACCAAAATTTACAAACTAGCCATGGCTATGTGGGAGTGAATCGTGTTAACAAGAATACACCTCAACTAGATAACTATAGCCCCGAAGATGCAGCTTTTCACTTCTTAAGTCAGTACGCCAGAATAGTTAGGGGTCCCGAATGGATGAACCCAACGACTGTCGATGGTAATTTTCCATTGCACGAAATCAAAGTTATTAAGCGTGTTACGCAAGATTGGCAAATAAAAGAACTTACCCAACGAGGTTGGTTCCTACTCGATATTGAGAAAAGACATCGTGGTCCAGACGAATATCAAGTATGTTTTGTTTTAGGACATATGGACGAAAATGCAGAAAAAACCATGGCGGAGCAACCAGTCAAAACGGGTTCTTCAACGATTGTACATTCTGGAGCAAAAGATTACTCAAAACGCTAATGAATTGATAAAATTCGTTTTTTTCCTTTTCTGACTTCCAACTAATTGTCTTCACCTCTGATAGTTTCCATCCAGAATGATTTTCGTGAAGGTTACATTCTATGAGAGTTTGTAACAACACATAATTTGTGGCTTTAGTTTCTGTTTTTAACCGACTAACTTTAGTATTATTCAAAACCTATTATTAGGACAAGGGGAATAAGATGTTTAATAATACCAATAAAATCATTAGCAGGTTTATACTAAGTTTTAGTTTAGTGTGGAGTGCTAATGTTTTTGCCAGTCCCGAAAAGGTACTGGAACCGTGCCATGTGGATGATCTTCGAAATAAAATACTTTGTGGAACTTTAAAGGTCCCAGAAAACTACCAAAACACTGATGGTAAGAAAATCGCTCTGAATATTGCTGTTGTCCCAGCTGTCAAAAAAAATGTCACGCCAGACCCTTTAGTATTTCTGGCTGGAGGGCCTGGCCAAGCTGCGACTGAAGTGATTCAGTTTGCACGGGTCCTACGAAAAATCAATACCACGCGTGATTTGGTTTTTATTGATCAAAGAGGAACTGGCAAATCTGCTCCGCTTCTTTGCGAAGACGAAGAACTCAATGCTGGACTATTTGAGCTTAACGATAAGCTTTTCGATGTACAAAAAATAGTAGAAACTTGTTTAGAAAGCTACGATAATGATTTATCGCAGTTTAACACTGAAAATGCGATACGAGACTTTGAGGAAGTTCGCAAATATCTCGGATACAAAAAAGTGAACATCTACGGCGGTTCATACGGAACTCGGGCAGGTCTAGTCTATATGCGTATGTTCCCAGGCTCTATTCGTTCGGCAATACTCGATAGTGTGGCCCCCACACAAGTGGTGATAGGTCCCTTCGGAAAATTTGGAGCAAGAGCATTTGAAATGGTTCTGGCATCTTGTGAAGCTCAACCTCAATGTGCCGCGGCTTATCCTAATTTACGTAAAACTTTTTTAGCACTCGTCGATCGTTTGGAGCAACAACCGTTAGAAATAACCATTCGCCATCCAAGTACTAATGAACCCGAAACTTTTTTAGTTACAGATACTAAGTTAGTCAATACTCTTCGCGGTGCTTTATACAGCACAACCACACATCGTCTCGTACCTGTAATTATTCAAGAACTGGCTAACGATAACCCATTACCACTTGCGGGTCTCATGGCAGCCAACAGCTCCAGTTTTACTATGTATACTGGACTCACTATGAATATCATTTGTTCTGAAGATATGTCAAGAGCCACTCCTGCACTTCTACAACAAGATGCAAATAATGAGTTTATCAGCGGTAAACAAACACAAATCTTTGTTGATTACTGTAAGTATTGGCCAAAATACCCTGTTGCCCCAGAATTTTCAAAGCCGGTTGTTAGCGATATTCCAACCTTTATTTTGTCCGGTGATTTTGATCCCGTAACACCACCAGAATGGGGAGAGCTTGCAAAAGAAAACTTAAAAAACTCTCGTCATTTTATTGTAAAAAATGCAGCGCATGTTCCACTTGCTAACGGATGTATTGTCGGGCTCGTACATGAGTTTTTAAATTCTCAGGATCTCAACACCATCGATCAGAGTTGTTTAGATGAAATCATTGCTAAGCCTTATTTTGTTAATAGCAACGCATTTGGTATTCATTCAACCCAAGATATGGATACCCATAAAGAGCCGAAAACTAAGGATTAAATCATGTTACAAATTGAAAACTTATCCAAACAGTTCAAAGACGTGAAGGCTCTCGATGATGTTAGCTTTCAAGCTGAAGACGGTAAAATTACAGGCATTCTCGGACCGAACGGTGCGGGTAAAACCACCTGTTTGCGAATTATCTACTCATTGCTAAAAGCAGACTCAGGAATAGCAAAAATTGATGATATTAATGCCGCAGAAAACCCGCTTGCTGCCCGTAAGCGCATTGGAATCTTTCCCGATAAATTTGGTCTTTACACTCGATTGACGGCAAGAGAACAAATTGCCTACTTTGCTGAGTTGCATGGACTGAAAAAAGATGAGCGCGATAAAGCTGTAGAATCCGCAATAAAATCACTGGAAATGGAAGCCTTAGCAGATAGAAAAACTGAGGGTTTTTCGCAGGGTCAACGCATGAAAGTGACTCTAGCACAAGCCATAGTCCACAGCCCCAAAAACTTAATATTAGATGAGCCGACTCGTGGACTGGATGTAATGAGCACACGAATTTTACGCGATATCTTGAGAGGACTCAGGGATAAAGGCCATTGTATATTATTTTCCAGTCATGTTATGCAAGAAGTCGCTGCATTGTGCGATCAAGTTATCGTTTTATCTAAAGGTAAAGTCGCTGCGATTGATTCGCCTGCTGGACTTTGTGAACGTACAGGTAAATCACAACTCGAAGAAGCATTTATCAGCATTATAGGAACAGATGAAGGAATAGCCGCATGATCGCTTCCAGTTTTATTCAGTTTAAAAAAGAAATCAAAGACTCCTTTCGTGATCGACGAGCGTATCTTGCAGCTCTCTCTTACGCTGTATTTTCACCTGCTTTGATGGCTGCTATGATTTTTTTCATCATTAGCAGTACTACCAGTGATGATGAAACGCAAATTAAAATCGTAGGGAAAAACAACGCACCTATTTTGATTGAGCATCTCGAACAATACAATATTGTGGAGGGCTGGGATGAGAAATCACAGATATCTCTGTCTATCCCTGATAACTTCCAAGAAGATTTGAATGCAGCAACAACGGTCAATGTGACACTACAAGCAGACTATTCTGAAAAATCGACACGCCGCAAACTGCAAACCTTACAAATGGCTCTTAATGTCTACAGCAGTGAAATTGCCAGTTTTCGTTTAATGATACGTGGTATCGACCCTAATGTTGTACAACCTATTCGGATTATAGAGCAAGATTCTTCCTCACCAAAGGCTAAATCTGCTGTTATTATGGGGCTACTTATCATTGTTATCGTGCAAGCAATATTCTTCTCGAGTATGAATGTAGCCATCGATATCAGTGCCGGAGAGAGAGAACGCAATTCTTTGGAGCTCTTATTGAGTCATCCTATATCCACAGAAGCCATTGTGTTAGGCAAAGCCGCAAGTTGTGCCGTATATAGCATCATTGGTACCATTCTTACAATAACTTTTACCCTCTTCTCTTTTAAATTTGTACCTTTACATGAAATAGGTATAACATCTGACTATAGTGTGCAAGACGTGGTGGCACTCATTTTTCTTTCGCTTCCTTTGACACTTTTTGCAGCAGCGCTACAGTTGTTTGTCGCTTTTCGAGCTAAAAACTTTAAAGAAGCCCAAGTATACATTACCTATGTATTAGTAGCTCCTTTAGTACTCATGATGATGCAAAATTTCATGGAGCTTGAATTTAAGGGTATAGATTGGTTACCTCTGCTCGGACAAGCAGATGCTATGCTTAACGTAATTAAAGGCGAAGTTATTAACTGGCAAGCCGTTGCATTTAATCAGCTCACCACTCTGGTTATCACAATAGGGTTATTGTTTTCACTAGGAAAAATGCTCAAAAGCGAGAAAACCGTATTTGGTCTTTAAACCTATCGCATTGACAGCTAGGTAGACATAACAATATAGGCATGTCTACCATTTATTCGTTTAAAAACTTATTAAAAAGACGTTCGACGATAATCTCGATATTCTGGTGTCCAAAAATTCTTCGCGATCTTATCATCCAAAACACTTTCTTCAACCTTCACGGCAACACCATCAGCCATGGCTTGTAACGCCACAGCTTTTGCTATAGCCAAACTAACGGTACGAATATCAGACAGAGCAGGTAACAGCGGAACATCTTTTCCTGAATCATCAATAGCAAATTTAGCTAAAGCTTCGCTGGAAGCCATAAGCATGTTATCAGTAACACGTTTTGCTTTGCAGGCTATCACCCCTAACCCAACCCCTGGAAAAATATAACTGTTATTACACTGAGCAATGTGATGTGTATTTCCGTTGATAGAAACGGGCTCAAACGGACTACCAGTTGCAACAATCGCCTGACCTTGTGTCCAATTCAAAATATCTTCGGGTTTCGCTTCTGCTTTTGACGTTGGATTAGATAGAGGAAGAATAATGGGTGTAGATGTACCTTCCAACATATCAACCACCACCTCCTGATCAAACACATTAGCTTGTCCCGAAACACCAACCAACACTGTTGGCTTAGCTTGTTTAACAGCTGTTTTAAAATCAATTCTTCCCTGTGAATTAGTGGGCCAATCTGCAACATTTTCTGCCGATTGTGCTACGGGCTTTTGGAAAGATTTTAAGTAATCAAGGTTATCGACTAAAAGGCCTCGACTATCTACCAAGAAAATTTGTTTTCTTGCTTGTTTTTCACTTAAACCTTCACGTTTCATTTGCTCAACAATTTGTTCTGCGATACCACAACCCGCCGAGCCTGCTCCTAAAAATAATACACGTTGATCTTTTAAGGATTGACCAATTTTATTACAGGCTGCCAATAATGTCCCCACAGTGACAGCAGCGGTGCCTTGAATATCGTCATTAAAACTGCACAAACGATCGCGATATTTTTCTAATAACGGGGTTGCATTAGTTGCCGCAAAATCCTCAAATTGCAAAAGAACATCTGGCCAACGACGAATAATTGCCTCAATAACTTCGTCAACAAACTCGAAATACTCGTCATTGGTGATTCGCGCATGCCGCCAGCCCATATACATAGGATCATTACGGATTTCTTCATTATTACAACCTACATCAAGCACGACAGGTTGAGTGTGAGCAGGACTGATACCTCCACAAGAAGTGTAAAGAGATAATTTACCAATGGGAATTCCCATTCCACCTATACCCTGATCACCGAGACCTAATATACGCTCACCATCAGTGATGCAAATCACTTTGACATTTTGTTTTGTTGAATTTTGCAACATGTCGTCGATACGTCCTCGATCAGGATAGGATAAAAACAAACCGCGCTTACGACGATAAATGTGCGAAAATTCTTGGCAGGCTTTTCCTACTGTCGGTGTATAAATTAGTGGCATTATCTCTTCGATATTGTCTGTCACTAACTTATAAAACAAGGTTTCATTAAGATCTTGCATATTGCGAAGATAGATATGCTTGTCTAAATCGTGTTCGAAACTTTGAAGCTGCTGGTAACACCGAATAGCTTGTTCTTCGATTGTTTCAATATTATGAGGAAGTAAGCCTTCCAGGTTGAATGATTTACGTTCATATTCAGTAAAAGCACTACCCTTGTTAAGCAAAGGTGTTTCTAAAAGAATGGGGCCTGCATAAGGGATGTACAGAGGTCGTCTTCGAGTGTTTGCATCTGACATGGAATGGCTCTATAGTTCTGCTGATAAAAAACTTCGCGCGAAAGCGCAAAGTCACTTTAAATAATAATGCAAAACATTTTAACTGCTAAATTTGCTTCTGCAAAGCTTGCCACAAATACTCCAATACGAATCGATGCTAAGACTGCGACGAAAAGCACTTTAATTGGTTAACTAAGGTGGGAGCAACCTTTCAAAAACTCTTAAGAAGTATCAATACAGCCAGGTTCCAATCTGCGTTTTTATGCTTGATGACTGGGTGGTCTGCTCTCTTTAGCTATTCGAGCCTTTATCGCCAATCAAAATGTTATCATGCATGACAGCACGGCAATGCAGTAAAATTTTACAAAACCCAAGCTTCTACACGACGATTTTTTACTCGACCTTGATAAGTATCATTCGATGCTAAGGGCATAGACTCACCAAAACCTTCGACTTTAAATGCGGCAACCCCACGACTGTTCATGGCTTTTTCAATGATCTCTGCTCTTCGTAAAGAAAGCGCCTGATTTTTCTGGCGCTCACCCACATCATCAGAAAAACCAAACAGCATTAGCTTGCGAGCTGAGTTTTCTGACATAAAATCCACCAGTCGTTCCAAGTCCCTCAAAGATTTATTATCCAACTGATCGGTTTTGTAATCGAAGCGAAAGTTAACGGATAGTCGTTGAGCATTTTCCGTCAAGCGAATATAACGCAAAGATGCTGAGTCCGCCGGTAAAGGGGTTTGCATTTTTATGTTTTGTGAGGCTAGACCCAAAGACTCAGCTACATTTTGTCCATCACGCGACAATGCGAAATTAACAATTTGCATGGCTAAAACATTATTCAGTTCAGGAGGTGTGTAGATATAGAGCCGTCTTGATAGAGGGTAATCCTCAGTACTTACGGTGAATGAGGTAGGCATAATCGGCAAACTACTTTCTATCGACGAGACGGCAAGAAGCTTGGCATTACGCACATAGGGCAAGCCAATGAAACCTATCGCTCCACGATTTGTTGCTACTTGATCCGACATTTCAGAACTGGACTCATAGCGACGTGCACGCAAAGCCAACTCACGTTTCTGTGGCTTTAATACAAGGTTTTTAAAGGTATCCCAAGTACCAGAATTTTTATCGCGCGCATAAATACTAACAGGCATATCTTGTCCGCCTAACTCTCGCCAGTTAGTTATCTCTCCACTAAACAAACGTGCAAGTTGTTTTATGGTTAAATCATCTATGGGATTATTGGGATAGGTCACTACCGCAACGCCATCTAAAGCCACAATGTGCTCTGCTTGATGAGAAAGCATATCGCCTGCTGATGCCAGTAATGCTTCTGCTTCTCTTTCTTTAATTTTCCGTGACGACATAGCAATATCTGTTGTGCCATCAAGCAAATCTTTAAAGCCTGTACTGGAACCATGTGCATGTAATTCTAAAGCGAAAATTGTATTATTAGGTTCCACTACTTGAAATTGGCGTTCAACGGGAACTAAGCCTTTTTTCCATCCCAGTTCTTTGTGCTCTTGCTTTGTGAAATAGGCTTCTAATAATGCAGGCACTAATTTTTCACCGACCGAATTCGAGCCATGCACACGTAATTTTATAGGTGCATTGTTAACCGGTAATATTTTTTGATTATCGGTAGAACCGGTTTTCGTAAACCAAAGTATATAAGTAGCAATTGCAATACTTAATAAAAAGAGAAAAACTGCTCCTTGAAACAAAGGAAGACGTTTGGAATTTTCACCTATTCTCCGATCTGTAACGACGGCGGCAATACCACCTATATCGCCTCCCGTTGATTCTCGCAGAGCATCTTCAACGCTTTCTATTTCAGCAATTAACTGATTGATTTCTTGATCATTTAACGTTTTAGCTTGACTCATCAAATTCTGACGATATTCAACATCTTTGATTAAGCGATTCAGCTGAATATACAAGAAAAGCTTTTTCTCACAAGCTTTTTTCAGTCGCCAAAGTCTATCAATTAAAACCAGATTGCTTTTTTCTTCCGTAGATTCGATATTGCGATTGGATACAGCAGACATTTTATGACAACCTTACTCTGTGAAATTATTGTCAGATTATCCTTGATTTATGAATCATTTATTTCATATTTATGAACGTTTTTGAAATTCTAGAGAACACTAGCACAATAAAATTTAAAAAAATTTATCACTCATACACATCTTTTAGATTGAGGAACGTGTTTTTATCTGAAAGTTGAAGGCTTAAAACATGACATATCATTCGCTCTTATTTTCTGTGAGATTACACTGTTGTAAAAAATACAGCTCAAAAAAGATTTTTATCCACAGTAGAGCAAACTTTCTAATGATAACTTCAAGAAAATACTGTAAGAAAACTTCAATCAAAGCTACTATCTACGCATGTATAAACTCGTAAATTTGAGTTTATTTCTTATACAAAAATTAAAACGTTCGATATTTTATTGTGTTTTACACGATTGCAAAAAACGTTTTCGGATAAATTTCTGTACCTTTACTATTTTTTAGGGAATTGAGAATAATGAAAAGTCATCTTTACACTTTTAAGGTATACCTAAGCTTTTTCACTTTATGTCTTCTAGCTGCATGCGGTGGCAATGGTGGCGAAGACACACCTATAAACGAGGATTCCTCCAATTCATCGAATACTGATACGACAAGTATCAGTGCTCAAATCAGTATGACCAACAATAAAAATGAGGAAGCGGTCAATTGGGTAGATGCAGACAATGATGTAACCATTTCCATTCAGGTTAATAATGCAACATCTTCCGATACCGTCCTAGTCACAACATCAAAAGGCCTTTTATCAAACGACACTCCTCTTTTAGATGCTGAAGGCAATGCCAACATCATTTTAAGTGTCGATGAAACCACAGAAATTGGTGACGGTAAAATTGATTTATTCGTTAATAATGTAGTTATTCAATCATTCAATTTTTCTGTAAGGGAAGTCGATGAATCAGCTTTAGGATTACTCACTTTGTCCCTTAGAGATATTGATGGTAATACAACGCAAACTATAACCGCAGCCTCACCTGGTGTTGTAACTGCCACTTTAAACAACCCTGAAGCAGGACAGATTATCGAGTTTTCAACAGATAATGGACAGCTCACAGCAAACGCAGCTTTGACGAATGAAGATGGCCAAGCACAAATTGAAATTCACTCAAACGGCTTACAAGGCGTAGGAACAATCATTGCGATTATTCGAGGAACTGATATTGAGCATGTAATAAACTTTCAAATAGAATCACAACCGACGCAAGTTGTTTTTGTTAGCGCAGAGCCCTCTCTAATTGCTTTACAGGGAATGGGTGGAAACGAACAATCAAGAATCAGTTTTCGTGTAGAAGACTTCAATGGTAATCCCGTACCTAATCAAACGATAGCTTTTAGCTTTGATTCCGAAGCTAATGGTGCAAGTTTATCAGATACAGAAGTTGCAACAGATGCACTTGGTGTTGCAACAACAACACTTTCATCTGGTAATTTGGCTTCTCAGATTAGAATAAAAGCCTCTATTGTAAATACACAGCCTGAAGTTTATGCGCAATCAACACAAGTTGCTATATCGACAGGAGTACCTGATCAAAACAGCACAAGTCTATCTGCCTCAATATATAATATTGAAGGATTTAATTTCGATAATGTGATTTCTGAAATCACAATGCAACTAAATGATCGTTTTAACAATCCTGTACCAGACGGAGAAGTGGTTTCTTTTCGCACAGAGGGTGGTGATATAGGTTCGACTTGTACAATCAGTGAAGGATTTTGCACAACTCAACTAACATCAGGTAGCCCAAGAGTTGAGGCTGCTGAAGCAGCAATTACTAGTAACTGCCTTTTAAATACATCTATAGATTCTGTACTTAGCGATGCAATCAATGACAATTGTCCCGGCTGGCCTAATCCAAGACCGTGGGGTGGCAGAGTAACAATTCTGGGATTTGCTGTAGGTGAAGAATCATTTCCAGACTTAAATGGTAGCGGTACATTCGATTCTGAAGCAGAGCTTAACGAATTCTTAGGAATTGACGTCACAACAGCTATGCCTTTTGATTTGTCCGAAGCCTTTGTTGATTACAATGAAGATGGGATATTTAATCCTGAGTTAGCAGCCACGAATGATGAAGGACGCCAAGAAGTACCAATCCCTTTCAATGCCGACGGTATATTTAATGTACCTGATAGTAAATTTAATGGTAAATTATGTGTTCCTGGAGATAGCGCTCTTTTAATGGCAGCCTGCCCTCAAACTCCTAGTGAAGAATCCATACATGTTCGAGATTCAAAAACGGTTGTTTTTTCTGGCTCTCAAGCTTTTATAACCTTAGCAAGTAGCGCGGTTGACGCAGGAGATATAGTAATTGCAGAAAATGATACTGTTAATTTTAACGCCGTTATTTCTGATCTTAATAATAATGTCATGCCAGCAGGAACAACAGTCACAATTTCAGGTGAAGGAATTCAAATTACTGGCACCAATCAATTCATTGTGCCTTCAACTAATTTACGAGGCGGGAGCCTGATAAACTTTAAAGTGAAGATGCTTGAAAATGATGAAGACAGTGCATCGCTGTTTATAGAGGTTGCAACAGGATTAGGAGTTATCACATCATTTTCGTACGATATAGATAAAACATAGAAAATCTATTATTTGTTTATAATTCACCCAACTTTGTTATGAAAAAAACCTGCTCTCACAATGTAGGTTTTTTTCATTTTGTAAACCTGAATAACAGAACCTTTTTATTCTTTTCTATCTACCCTCTTTAATAAATTTGTACCGTATGCGCTTGATTAATCAATTCTACTAACCTAAAATCATTGCTGTTCATATTGACAGAAATCTTATCTAGGCTTATGCTAGATTTGAATTTATTAGACTGAATGAGTCTTAGGAGTCCTTCCAATGCTACCCACGCTTACCAACCGCCAACAAGAAGTATTAGAGGTTATAAAAAGCCGCATAGAAGAGATCGGTGCCCCTCCAACACAAGCTGAAATCGCTCAAACGATGGGTTTTGCCTCAAAAAATGCCGCCAGAGATCATCTGCTAGCCCTTGAAAGAAAAGGGTATATTAAACTGCATGGCGATAAAAATCGCGCCATACAAATTATTGCCCCACAAGAGAACGAAGTGCCAATCATTGGTTCTGTAGCAGCAGGTAGCCCTATAGAAGCCATTGAAAATATTGAGAAAAGCGTACCTATTCCTCATGGCGTTTTTAGAAAACGCCCTACCTTTTTACTGAGAGTTAAAGGGGACAGCATGAAGGATATAGGTATTTTGGATGGAGACTTGATCGCTGTCCAAAAAAGCGAATTTGCAGAGCTAGGACAAATTGTTGTAGCAAGAGTTAACAATGAAGTGACCGTCAAACGCTTAGGTAAAAATGAAGAAAACATGTTATTGATACCTGAAAACTCTGCCTATCAACCTATTGAAGTTCCTCCTAACGAGTTATTTATTGAAGGGCACTTCATTGGCTTAATTCGAGATGTAGGGTAAATTGCTTTTAAACCTCTTTAAGACAGGCCTCGGCCTGTTTTACAAATAAAGAAAAGCCTTGTCGATCTTCATCATCGATCTTGTAGTGATTAAAAAATCTATCCGCATAAACCACACCAATACATTTACCCTGTGCAATGAGTGGTGCCATTAAAAAATCTTTTGCGCCAAGCTTATCTTGTAAAGCCCTAACTTCTGTTGTATTTTTCAAATTGAATTCATCATTGCCAACCCATATGATTTGGTTTTGTTTAAATAAAAAGTCGTATAGATTTCCAGGTCTATTTTCGTACTGAAACAAAAACTTATCCCTCAAACCTGTACCCTCCAACTCAATCACAAACTTTCCTTTTAACTGTCGATAACTGGGATTACGTATTGCAATCAAGGCTCTATCAAGACCAACACCTTGATGCAATCCTTCTAAAACCCACTGCACGACAATGTTAAAATCAACTTTTGTTTTGTGTGAGCTAGACATTTTTTGGAGAACTTCAACTTGAATTTTTGGATCAGACTTATTAGGTATTTTTGCTTCTAACTCTAGCTTTTTACGATGTTCATCCGAACCCGGGATATACTCTAAAGCTTCTGAAACTCCAAACTCTCGAATAACACTTTCTGCCTCACGCGTATTATTTTTGATTTCATCTTGAAGCGTTTCTGGTTTAACACGGCAGTACTCTTCTAGTGTTTTTAATAACTTACGTCCTTCAGAAGTATTCCAGCCTTTATTGACTTGCTTAACAATATCATAACCTAAAGGAATACTTTGCGTTTTGCTTTCAAAACCAAAACCCCCATCGAGTAAATCACTCAAGCATTGGCAAATATTCCACTCTTTTGTCAGTGCACTCGTTAATTCAGTAAACTCAAAACCTAAGACTTTCTTTTGTGCTTGTTTGAAAGATAAACCTTTTTCCATGAAAACTTCGATATCTTGAGCCTCTGGACTATCCAAGCACCAAAAAGATAACTCACCGATATTGTATAACAGAGCGCCAATAAAGACTTCTTCGGTATGTTTCTCTTTTCGTTTATCTGCTAACATTTTTGCTTGTACTGCCGCATGGATAGAATGGGCAATAGTTGCTAGCGACCTACGATTCGGTTTGCCTGAAACCACTTTGTCAAAAATCGCTGTCGAAAAACAAATCGACCGAACAGCGTCATAACCCAGGTAAACCACCGCTTTATTGACGGTTTTGATTTTTGCGTTGGATGTGTTAAAAAATACGCTATTTGCGAGTCTTAATAACTTAGAAGTCATTTGTGGGTCATGCAAAATAGCATCTGCAATTTCCCACGCATGACTATTGGTATAAGTTTCAGCCGACGTAATATATTGATTTGTTTGATTAAGAATTGGAAGTTCCGTTTTTTGGATGCGCTCTATCCATTGCTCTAAATCATCAACAATGATCTCTTCTTTTGACACATTTATGCTCCCACGTTACAACAAGTATAGTCATATTTTCTTTTATGATGAGAACGCTGTATTTAAGTGAGCTAGTACAGTCAATCCAAACAAAGTTGGTACTTACACTAGTTTTTTATCTGAAGAGTTTTTCTTTTGTTTTATCAGCCGCCCAGCCTGCAATGTGCGTTTTAAGGTGTTTAATAAGTTCCAAACGAAATTGAGATACTGTAAGCTGTTGATTTTCTTCAAAGCTTACAGGCCGACAGATTTTTACAGTTTGAACGCCTAAACGAGCTGTTAGTACACCAGCTCCTAAGCCCTGGGCCACTTTAGCAGAAATTGATGCTGTCAGAGCACTCCCAGCAAGTTCAACACCAGCATCAGCTAAAACTTCAGAAGTTCCAGCATACAAAATATTTTTAATGACAGATTTTACAATAGCAAAGTTGCCAAGAATACCATTTTGACAACCATAAACCTTAGCAATCGCTTTCACCATTTTGATATTCCGCCATACGATTAAAATAACATCCAATAAAGCAATAGGGCTGACTGCAACCATTACAGCGGCTTCACTAGCATATCGAGAAATAATTCTATTCGCTTTATCATCAATAATTTTTAAAACATGAGCGGAGTATATTTGCAAAATTTCGCGGTCATTATGCGATTCTTTTTTATGCTGGCGAAAATTAACCCACATCATATCATTTGTTGAAAGTGATAAGCTCTTATGTAAATCCTTTACTAATGGAGTGGCTTTTCCAAAAGAGGCATCAGAGTTTACAGCAACAAATCGAGTACGCAGCTTGTGGCGATAATGAATATTATGTAGAGCCCGCCACTCACGCCAAATAATTCTTGCCAAGCCCAATGTGCCAAGCAATAGCAGTGAGCAAAAAAAGTAAGCAAGTAACGGTACCTTTTCAAAAAGTTCCTCAACAAACCAATAAGCTTCGATAAATATCATACCCACAAAAAATGTGGTTAGTACCATCACCAGCCAAGAGGGAAAAACTTTTACAGTTACGTCATTGTGTGTTTCCGATTGTTCAACCTGTGGAGATTTTGAGGCATCAGCAGAAAAAACATTGGAAGACGGATGAGAATTCAATTCAACCTGTTCCGGGTCCCACTCAATAGGCCCTTGCAGTACCTGCTTATCTTTTTTGGTTTCATTTTCTATTTCATGTTCTGACAAGTTATTTCTCCTAAAAACACGGCGCGACTACATCTTTCACTAAAATTTATCGCCAATGAGCTCTTGTAATATTCTATCCATGCGAATATGAGGCAATATTTTGTTATGTTTATTAGGCAAAGAAGGTGGTTTAAAATCAACATATTTAAATCTACCAGCTATCCAATCTTCAGGGTTTGGCATTTCACTAGGCACTTCTCCAGGAAATATAGCCACCTCTTCTTCGTTATCTGCCCTAACACCTTTCAAGCATGAAACTTTTTGTCCTTGAAATTCACCCGTTGCCAACTTAGTACAATTCACGGATGCAACGCTTAAAGCTGAAGTGTCAATACCTTCAAACTTCACATCATTATTGGCTTTTGCCACCATTTTTTTCAAAAACTCTGTAAGGTTATGATGCTGATTAGGTGTTACACAGTCTGACTTGGTAGCGGTAAAAATGAGTTTATTAACTTTTGGAGAGATCAAACGCTTAATAAAATTTGAACGTCCATATTGAAAATTTTTCAGTAACCAAGAAATAGCCATATGCATGTCGGAAAAGCTATCACATCCGTCATTCAAGGCTTGCAAGCAATCCACCAACACAACCTGGCGATCAAAATGTCTAAAGTGCTGATGATAGAAAGGCTCAACAACGTGCTTTTTATAATTTTCGTATCGTTTCTCTAATATTCTATATAGCCCGTCTTCTGGGAGTTTTTTGAGTTCATTTTCTGTCTTATCCATTAGTGGTAATGGAAAAAACTTTAGTAAAGGTGCACCTTCCAGCTCACCTGGCAAAACAAACCTCCCAGGTTGCACCAAGCTTAATCCATAATGCTTACGTTTACATTCAAATAAATAGGCCGTGTATTTTTCAACAATAATATCAATCTCAGACTCTGAGTAGGTTTTTTGATACGAATAAGTAGAGAGTAAATTTAGCCATTCTTTGCCAAGTTTTTGCCGAACGTCCGAAGCATTTAATTTATACATGGCTCGTGACCAATCTTGAAAACTCCAATTCAACATCGGCAAGTCCAAAAGCCATTCGCCAGGATAATCAATAATATCTAATGTTAAGGTGGCTTTATCGAGTAGCTTCTGTTCTAAAAAACTTGAAGGGCGATATCGAATAGCTAAACGTAACTCGCTGATAGTACGAGTTGATTCAGGCCAAGCAGGTTTGTCAGCAAGTAAAGACTCTATATTTTTTTGGTAAGGAAATGAGGCAATTTCAAAATGTTCTTGACTCAAAAGTTTCGCACCAAGCCACTGACCGTTATTTGCGGGAACAAATAATGGTAAGGACTTAGAGTCATTGGCGTGTAGTAACTGATGAATCAGAGAGGTTATAAAAGCAGTTTTTCCACTTCTTGATAACCCAGTAACCGCTAACTTAACGTTTTTATCAAGGGAACGTTGCAAAATATTCGAAGCCGCTTTTTTAGCCTCTGATAATAACTCTTTTTTAATCCAGTTCATCCAAAACCTTGTATGGCTCTATAAATACCTAGTAAAGCTATAATACTTAAGATAATAGCACCAATTAAATTAATGGATTTAATCGTTTTTGTTGTAAATTTGTGTCGAGTTGTGTGTAGAACACTATTTAATAATATTACCCAACTTACAGTCGCTATGATTAAGCCGGAACTCATTACCCAAAGTGAGTTTTGATCGTCTGAGCGACTCGCTAACTGTGAACTAATGGACAGCCAAAATAATATGGTATAAGGATTTAATAATGTCATTAAAAAGCCATCTATTCCATTCCTAAGCATATTTTTTTGGTGGATACTTTTATGTTCATTTTTAACTGATGACATGTTTAATGATTGATAAGCAAACCAAAGCAGTACTAAGGAACCTAAAAAACTGACCAACCTTAGGATAGTGTCTTGCTGTAACACAATTAACATGCCAAAGCTTAAACTCAATAGATAAACCAAATCTGCACTACATGCGCCTAATCCCAAAGAAACACCATGCGGTGTACCATATTGCAAATTACGACGCGTGATTTCTAAATTAACAGCTCCTATTGGCACAGCAGCCCCATAACCAAGAGCTAAACCATAAAAAAAAGTTTCTAACATATTTGATGTTTTTCCGAATGACGTTTTGATTTTCCATAAAAAAACCCAGCATTGTAGCCGGGTTTTTTTAGAGCTGAAGAGTATTTATTCAAAAAGCTTTTGTTGCTTTTGCCACTCTTCAATATAATTGAGCCAACTCTTTGCAGATTTTTTTCGGCTATTAAAGGAAGTTGCTGTACTCAAATCTTTTTTAGCAGCAACAACATTACCTGCATTAAAATATGCGATACCTTTTCTATAGTAGGCATTTGCTTCTTTTGATTTCGGTAACCCGCCTTTTTCTAACCCTTTATCGAATGCATTTACAGCTTCATCCCACCGCTCTTGATCACTATATAGCTCACCTTGTCTAACAAACAACTCACCATTTTCAGATAATGCTGCAGCTTTACCGTAGGCAGCAATAGCTTTGTCATATTCACGTGCATAGTGCCAAGTATTGGCTATCGATCGCCAATTCTTTTCACTCGCTTCAACGTTGCCACGGAGCACTTCTCTTTCCAACATCTCAGCCGCTTTGTAAGGAGCTTCGTGTAGATTGTAGTAAGAATACAAACTCTTGTATTCAGACTCTTTTTCGAACATGCCATTCTTGTAGGTGAGCTCCCAAATAGCTAGAGCATCCATGGTTTTCTTCGATTGACCATACACGCCCGCGAGCGTTGTCCAAAGCTTTTTCGTTTCCGGATAATAATTAATATTCTCACGAAGCACTTTGGCAGCACCACTGAAATCTTTCAATTCCCAGTGAGCAGCTAAGAGCAAATCGAATAAAGCTTGTTTAGGTTTTTCTTTAGAAGTGTTAATGGCTAAGCGCGTAGGACAAATAGCACCTTTATTATTTTTCAAACGCGCATAAGCATAAGCTAGATTGGTATAATCACTTGAAGTTGGATTAACCGCTGTCTTAAACCAATCTAAAAGAAGATCTAGCGCTTTTTGATATTGTTCAGTCGTTAAATATAATCCTGCTAAATTTTTAATCGCACTTTTCTGTCTAGTATCTGAAAAAACATCCAAATCTATAGAAATTTTTAAATGTTTTATAGCCTGTTTCCAGTCTTGTTTTATACTGTAAACATGATTTAAGTTTTGATTAACAATAGCATGATCATATGGACGACTCTGCGTTGACTCAGCCAAGGGAATCAACATGTTTAAAGCATCATCATAACGATCTTCAACAATAGCTTGTTGAACTTTTTCCAAGCGTTTGTAATTTCTTTGGTCGATCGTATAACCTTTTCTTGTTTTCTGTTTTGGGGCTTTCGTTAACCCCATTGGCTTACACTGTTTTGTATATCTTGTGTGAAGTACCGGGTGCTTCACAAAACTCGGCTTGGCGGTTGCTTCCTTCTTTTTATCATCCGTAGCCGCACCAACAGGCGGTAGCGACGTACAAGATACAACAAAAATGATTAGCAGAGTTTTCATTAAAACATTCACAAATCACTCCTCAAATTTTCTGCAGCTCTAACTGTCAAGCTTGAAATCAAGCGTGACTTTCTGACCAGGTTGAGGCACAGGTTTGCCATCAACTATCTTGGGTTTGTATTTCCATTTCGATAAAGCTCTTCTCGCCGCTCTGTCAAATAAACGTCGAGGTTTAGCTTCAAGAACTGAAATATCGCCAACAGAACCATCAGGCATTATAGTGAAAGAAAGTGTAACAAACCCTTCTTTGCCTTCCAATGCCGCTTTTTGGGGATATTGTGGCTCTATGCGAACAATGGGTACTGCTTCACCATCGCTGTTTTGGTCCAATCCACCAACAGAACCCAGATAAGCACCCTCTCCACCCAAACTAAAATTTAAATTAGCAAGGTTTAATTGCGGTACTTGATTTTTGGCGGTTTGATTTTCTTTTTCAGTCACTGTCTCAGGAGGCGGTGGCTCTTTGGGCGGTGGTGGCTTTTTAGGTATAACCCTTTGTTTAATTTTAACTTCTTCATCTTCTTGAACAATTAAAATCTCGATAGGTTTATCTTCTTCTCTGTCAGCCAAGCTACCACTTTGTTTCACCATAAACGCCATAAAGATAACAAGTAAAAGCGTGACTAATGCACCCAAAACCAGTGAAATAAAACTTCTAAACATGATTATTTACCCACCTGTGCTCGCAGACACTGAAACTTTTTTAGCATCAGATAACTTCACTGCATCCATGACTTGCACCAAAGTTCCATTTTTAGCTTTCCTATCTGCCTGGATAATCACTTCACCGTCAGGGCTTTCCACTAGTAGACGATTTATGTGAGGACTCAAGTCTTTTGCTTCAATCTTTCTTTTGTCAACCCAAACTTCATCATCTTCTGTGATTGCAACGAAAATATTAGCTTTCGGCCGTTTTGTTGCTTCACTAGCATTGGGCCTGTTGACATCTACACCAGACTCTTTGACAAATGAAGTAGTCACTATGAAGAAGATAAGCATAATGAAGACAATGTCTAGCATAGGCGTCATATCTATCGCAGCTTCTTCTTCTGCTTTTATATTTTTTTGCTTTCTAGGCATTAGATTACTGTCCGTTTAATGATGAGGCATGGCATCAGCCAAATACTCAGCCTTTACTTCAGCTGAACGCTCAATTTGGGTGCTCATAAAGACACCAGACAAAGCCGCTACCATTCCAGCCATCGTCGGGATAGTAGCACGGGAAATACCTTCAGCCATTGATCTAGCATTTCCAGTACCCTGATAAGCCATAACATCAAAAACCTCTATCATACCTGTAACGGTACCCAAAAGGCCCATCAAAGGACATATTGCAACCAAGGTTTTGATCAGAGGAATGCCCCAGGTTAATTGCAACTTTGCCTCAGAAATCCATGCATCTCGGATGCGGTGAGCCGCCCAAGATGTTCGGTCTGCTCTTGCTTCCCACCTGGCAACGACCAGGCGAGAATACCGAGGAAAAGTTGCGTTCATGTAAATGAGACGCTCAAAAATCAAAGTCCACATGGCTCCCAAAACTATCGCAATGGAAACCAGTACTAAACCGCCAGATTTAAGGAACTGATTAATGTCACTCCAAAACTCGGCAAGAATTAAGAGCATGACTCACTACCTCTTTTCAGCATGTTGAGCAATTAAACCAACGCTCTGTTCTTCAAGAACATGAACAAGACGCTTGCTTCTAGCCGATATCATGGAGTGTGTGATGATAAGAGGTATTGCAGAGATCAAACCGAGTACAGTGGTCATAAGAGCAGTTGATATACCACCCGCCATTAGTTTCGGGTCACTAGTACCGAACAAGGTAATCGCTTGGAAAGTTTGAATCATACCGGTCACAGTACCGAACAGACCTAGCAATGGTGATACAGCTGCTAATACCTTAACGAAATTAATGCCTCGCTCGATAGCAGGCATCTCTTTCAATAATGCTTCATCGAGTTTAAGTTCTAGGTTTTCTACATCTTGGTCTTTATTAGCCAAATAAACAGACATGATTCTACCGAGAGGATTATTTCCTGGATTATTGTTTTTAATTTGACCACGGATCTTAGTACTAAGGACACTCAAAGTAATTAATCTCTCTAGTACAATGATTAAACCAATGATAAGAACACCTGTGATGATGTAACCGACTAAACCACCTTCATGATAACGCTCGATTGGAGTTTTCTCTTGTACCTTCTTGGCAAGAAGAACACCGAGAGTCGGATCAAGCATGAGTGGATGATAGCCAGAAGTTGCTTCTGTATAGTCTTGAGCAAGAGCAAGTGCGTTGCTTGGCTGCCTGACAAGCTCTTCAACCGATAGGGTGTCACCTTCAACACGGAAATTCATGTATTCTCCATCGGAGATAAGGTTAAAGGCACCTACTCTGATAACATTACGTTCTTCTCTTTTGCCATCCGTACCCACAACGCTGGTTGTAAAGCGCGTGATTTTCGATGATTCGATCATTTCTTGCTTAATCAAGAACCATAATTGCTTGAGTTCTTGAATTGTAGGAAGCTCTTTTCTCTCCGCTAGATCGAACAAGAAGTCATGGCGATCTGGATATTCAGCGCTTACGATTGAGTTCTTGATTCGAGATGCGGCTTCAGAAGCTTGCAAACGTACAACACCAAAAAGCTCTTTTAAATTACCTTGAGCGATATCAAGTTCGTCATAGAGTTTTCTTAATTCCAACTCGTTCGCGGTAAAATTAGCTTGTAGCTCCTCGCCGCGCTGCTCTAAAGCTTGTAACTCAGCTCTCGCTTCGTTTAAAAGTTGTTGTTGACGGCTTTTGTCAGCGGCGAATTCAGCTTCTCGCTTTTTATTCAGTTTATTTTCGATAACCTGATCTTTTTTTACCAGATTCAGCAACTCATCCAATGACTTGGCTTTCGTAACACTGGTATCTTCATTTTGATTTGCTTCAACAACTTGAAGAGAAAGCAATAGATATATAGCCAATCCAATCCACTTTATCATTGTGCTTTCTCCGCCGCTCTTACAGGTAATTTGATAATATCTTTCTGCATTTGATTTTTAGTCATACGAATGGCGTTTCTTAATGCTAAAAAGTATTCGCTTGGAAGCTCTTCCCATTGTTTATTTACAGGATCCCAGAAGGCCGCTTCTTTACCATCTCTTGAGCGATGCATGAAAGCCACACGCCCCATTCTGAAATACTCAACTTCTTTCTTCTCACCACCAATTTCTATTTCAGCTTGGTAAGTGTCCAAATCCATGCTGTAGAGCGACTCATATTTATATACCTCCAAAATTCTGCGAAATTTTTCGGAGGTTGTTACGTCAGCTCGCTCTCTAAGATTCTTAAGGCTCTCAATTGCAGATTTACGCAACTCGGTTTCGAAAGGCAAATCAAGATCAACAAATTGATCTAATGCTTGAATCATGGATGACATTAACGGTACAAGACCACTTTCTGTGTCTTCAATACCTTCAATTTGTTTTTCAACAGAAGCTTTATCTTTCTCTTGATTTGCTACAAGCAATTCAAGTTGACGATTGTAAGCACGGTTTTGATCTATTTTTGCTAGAATCGCTTTGTAATCCCCAGTCAGGGTTCGAGTCGTATCTGACAAAGTTGTGATCTTTTTCTGAGATGCCGAAGCATCCTTGTTCATTTTTTTCTCAATGCTAACGGAGGATTCGAGCGGTCCAGCCAGCAGGCTCGTACTCACACTAACAGCAACAAAAGCCGCTGCTATTGCTGTTCGCAATTTGTTGATTCTCATTTTGATTAGCCTATTACTTCCAAGATATTGTGATGAAGTTCATGCTAAAATAAACACAGTTTGGCGTCAAACTGCCCCAAATAAATTTTCAATGATCAAAATATCAAAGAAATCTGTTTTTCAATCTAAAGTTTTGCTCAAGCCAAATTTACATCACGTTTGAGCCAAAATAGATTAAAGACGGACTATAACCACAATGACTACTGGAGTCAACGCGGTGAAAGTCATGCCATCCTTCCAAGTTTCTAAGGTTCGAAATAGGATAATACTATCTTGATAGTTTTTCCTAAGCCATTGAGGTTACCAAAATTTTATGTCGTCATCAATTTGTTGTTTCTGTGAATTCTGTCTAAAAAATAATAGTTTTTACGCTTCGCATTTTTAAAAATTTGTACTCACTCGTAGAGTTAACTCGTAAAAAGTGATTTGAATCGCTTCTTTAATAAGCGACTTTAAAATAATGAACCGTTCGAATTATAATCGTAATTTATCATTGATTAATGATCGAACGTTTAGGTTTTATGCATTTTAATTCTTATATGCGTACAATCTACAAGCTTAATCAGACTGATTTTTACAGTTCAAAGCTAGAAGCCTTATAAACTCGCTGGAATATAGCTTCTACATAAATGCACCTAAAATTTTTACTTACCTAGCAATTTACTGGCTCGTGATAACACTGAAACTATCAATGTTAATTTTCTCCTATTGTTCCCGATAAAAACGCTTAACTTGCCTTACTGGCTTTTGTTCATCTCAATGTCAATTTTCTACTCTCACTTTTCATTTATTGCTCAGTTAGCTTCAGGAATGATTCATTAAAATAAGCCAATCTCATATAACTTCTGACCGTTTAAACTATTCTTCTTCAAGGAAATTGGGAGGATTTTTTGCTGGAACAGCAATTTTTTAAGACGCAAAGCACAAAGCAATCGTGAGGGACTGTTTTTTTAAATCGAAACTAATGGGATAGATTACAAAAGAGTTAATTAAATTATTCAGTACTTCTATACTGCACTTACCCCTGCGGTTTTATTCTCAATTCACAGTTTTTCTTATTCCACCACGAGTTTTTTAAAGCCAGACGTCTTATTTAAACCTATTCGATAACTCAAACACATCAACTTGTAAGCACTTTATTGCTGTCATTTATCTCAAAAATCCTTATATAAAAGGTTTTTTTTAACTCAGGCGACTATTTTTTCTTGAACAAAGCCAATAACGAGATATACTTTCTGAGGTAGATTTTTATTACCCATCTAACAAGAATTTTAAAAAGAGATTGAGCATATGGCCGTTAGAAAAAAGAAAGCTGTCAAAAAAGTCGCTGCGCGCAAAACGACTACTAAGAAAGTTGCCGCTAAGAAAACCGCTGCACCAAGAAAGAAAGTTGCTACAAAAGGCACTGATCGCCCTGGTACTGCTATTAAGGAAAAATACACAAAAACTCAAATTTTGACGGAACTTGCTGAATCTACAGAGCTCTCTAAAAAACAGGTTAGTGACGTTATCGATGGATTAACAAACATCATTGAACGACACGTCAAGAAGCGTGCTGTTGGAGAGTTTACTCTACCTGGCCTTTTGAAAATCTCAACCACGAGAAAGCCGGCAACAAAAGCAAGGAAAGGAATCAATCCTTTCACTGGCGAAGAAACAGTTTTTCAAGCTAAGCCGGCTCGAACTGTCGTAAAAATCAGGCCACTGAAGAAACTTAAAGAAATGGTTGAATAATCGTTTCAAGGCTCTCTAATTTTGACACTTTAGAGAGCTTTACCAGTAAAACCTGTCTTCTCTATTTCATCTTTACAACCAGATTCTCTCAAAGCACAGCCATAAATTGCGCATTTGTCTTTGCAAAAAATATCACAACAGCTCGTAATTGTAGCTATAAGCTTTAGAAAAATGACATTCCTAAGCAATATGCTGTAACGACAAATATTCTTTAGATTGCATTTCTATCAGTCGACTTTTTGTTCTTTCAAACTCAAAACCTAAACCTTTACCCATATATATATCATCTATCGAACAGTTGGCTGCTATCACAAGTTTCACTTTTCTGTCATAAAATTCATCAACTAAGCTAATAAATCTTCGCATTGCATCGTTTTTATCATCATTAAGTTTATCTAAATGCGTTAAAAACACAGTATGAAAGGTTTTAGCAATTTCAATATAATCAGTGGCACTTCTAGGGCCTTCGCAAAGTTCCTTAAACTGAAACCATACAAGATCATCACATCGCATTTCAGCTATTATGTCCCTGCCTTCGATTTCTATGGTTAAAGGTTCAGGTTTCTCACTCGGTGACAGGCAGTAAAAATGCTGCTTGAGTGCTTGCAATGTTTCTCGGTCACAATTTTCGTAATACAAATTAGCATTTTCAAGTTGTCTAAGTCGATAGTCAGTATCGGTATCTAAGTTATGAATATCACATCTTGATTGAATAACATCAATCACTGGCAAAAATCTCTCTCTTTGCAACCCATTTTTATACAAGTCTTTTGGATGAATATTCGAAGTCGCTACCAACACCACTCCTTGTTCAAATAATGCTTTTAATAGCTCGCCCAAAATCATTGCATCCGTAATATCCGAAACAAAGAACTCATCAAAACAAATAACCGTCGCTTTTTTCGCAAACTTCTCGGCTATAAGTGTTAAGGGATCTGATGCTCCTTGAAGCCCCTTGAGCTCTTCATGTACCCAATGCATAAACCGGTGAAAATGTAGTCGCTGTTTGTTTTCAATGGGTAGTTTTTCAAAGAACAAATCAACGATAAAAGTTTTACCTCGACCTACACCTCCCCATAAATAAACCCCCTTAATAGGAACATTACGTTTAGTGACATTTTTTATCCACCGATAAACTGGATGCTTTGATTCAAACTCGGTCAGTTTTAATCCAAGGTCATTTAATGCTTTTACTGCTTCTAATTGGTTGTTATCTTTCGTAAGTCCACGTTGGGTTATGACCTTCTCATAAGCTTCAATCAAATTCATTATTTACATTCTCTATGTCTATCAATATCATTATTGTAAATTAAGGGACATTATTATCGTAACTTTCAGCTTATTGCTTTGGATATAGCATCATCAATTTTATCTTTCAGAATATTGAGTTTGCCGTGGAAAAAATGACTGGAATCTTGGATGACTTGATAATCATCAGGTTTACCCGTTCTTTGCAGCCACTTCTCTATTTCTAATAGCTCGACTAATTCATCTTTCTCGGCAGCAATTACTTGCCAATAACCAGAAGGCCTTTCAAAATTGTCGAAATCAAAACGCTTAACAGGCGGCGCAAGACTAATCAAAAGCTTCGGCTTCATGAGATTGTGTGCCATTGCTGACACATAAGCACCAAATGAAAATCCGGCAAGAATAATATTAATATTAGGCAATTGTGTTTTTAACCATTGGAAAACAGCGTATAGATCATCAATTTCTCCTTCACCTTTCGCAAAAGTCCCATCACTACGCCCTACTCCTCTAAAATTAAAACGAATACTAATCCCCCCTTTTTCTTCGATTGTTTTTGCCACTGTATGAACCACTTTGTTCGTCATAGCGCCACCGTGTAAAGGATGAGGATGACAAATAATTGCAGCAAATTTGGCATTTTTTAGTTGACTGGGTCGATTTATTAGCGTTTCTATTTGTCCAGAAGGGCCAGGCAATTGTAATTTATTATCACCAACAGCTAATGTCGTTAACATTATTTTGTCCTAATTTTTCTAGAATGAATCAAATGCTTTAAATAATGACGTAATCAAATCGCTTAAGATTTTCAGTAGGTTTCTACGTTTTTGTGGAATTCCACAAAAATAAGTTCATCAGTCATATGAGAACTTATTTCACACATAATTGACTAAACCAAAGTCAGCCAATTGCAGTGAGACTTATTCTTAGTCCAACTATATTAACATAGGATTTCACTTTGCCAGTACAACCTATATTACGAATGGGCGATCCTCGCTTATATCAACCAAATCATGACATTCATCTAAAGGACATAGGTTCTGAAGATGTGGATAATTTGATACGCGATATGCTTCATACCATGGAGTCTGCTAACGGTGCAGGTCTTGCAGCACCTCAAATAGGTATCAATAAACGTCTTGTGGTCTTTGGTTTTAATAAAAATTCTCGTTATCCTAAAGCAGGAGCTGTTCCGAAAACCGTTTTAATTAATCCCATCATAACGCCACTTAGTGGAGAGAAGTCAGAAGATTGGGAGGGTTGCCTTAGTGTCCCAGGTATGAGAGGAAAAGTACCGCGATACCAACTTATTCGTTACAGTGGCTATAATGAGAAAGGTGAAAAATTGGAAATGGAAGCGAGCGGTTTCCATGCTAGAGTTGTACAACATGAGGTTGACCATCTCGATGGTATTTTGTATCCACAACGCATTGAAAAATTTCAATTTTTTGGTTTTATTGAAGAGCTTGAGCATTTTAACAACGTTAAAGGGGTAAATAATGGAAATAGTAATTAGTGCTGTTATTGGTATTGTTTTAGGTGTTTTCTTTGGAATATTTATCGAACGCCAAAACGCCAGAGATTCAGGAACAAGAGAATCCGAACTTGAGCAAGCAATAAAGACGAAAGAACAAGAATTATCAGACTACAAAGAAAAAGTTGATGCTCACTTTCAAAAAACTGCCGAGATGTTTTCTGGCATTACCGAACAATATCGCAGTCTCTATACCTTTATGGCATCTGAATCAGAAGATTTATGTACACAACCCGTTGCTATGCGCGCACTAGAACAACAACCAGACAACCAACAAAAACCTTTAAACAATGAGGCATCTTCCAACCAGTCACCATCTATTACCAAAAAAGCAACGAAAATATCAGGAGAAGCTCCTAAGCCGTCAACTGCAAAGGAAAAGCCTAAATCATCCACAACAACGAATAGTGTAAAAAATCCTGAACCCATTAAAAATGAAAAAGACAATAGGGCTTCTGCTCCAGTAATCGAATTACATGCAAAAACAAAAGAAGAGGCTTTACATTCAAAAACAAAAAATGAAACAAACAAAAGCCAGCAAGAAAAAGTGACCTCTTAACGTAAACTTTAAACCATTGAAAACTTGATTAAATAACTCCACTCTACTTCTTATGGTCGACATAAGGAGTAATAAGTTTTATGACAAGCGTTATCTCAAGTTATCGAGCTAATTTCAGCTGCTTTTTTAAAAGCATTTCAGTATTTTTAACGTTCGCTTTTATATCAAACTCAACCTCTTTGGCGGCTTTGCCAACCACCAAGGAGGGAAAACCGGTTTACACAATTTCTCCTCTTATCAAAACAGCTAACCCAGCTGTTGTAAACATATCGACTTCCGCTACTGTAGAAAGTGCTTTAATGAACGATCCTTTTTTTCGGTTCTTTTATGGCACCCCTCGCAAACAAGAGGTTAGTAGTTTAGGCTCTGGTGTTATTGTTGATGCTAAAAAAGGCTATATAGTCACCAATCATCACGTTATTAAAGATGCCGATCAAATTACTGTAGGTTTACAAGATGGAAGAGATTTCGATGCGGAGCTCATAGGTAGCGACGAAGACACCGATCTCGCTGTTATCAGAATAAAAGCTAAGAATTTAACGGCTTTACCTTGGTCTGATTCTGATGCCCTTGAGGTGGGTGATTTTGTTGTTGCCATTGGAAATCCATTTGGTCTCGGCCACACCGTAACATCCGGTATTATCAGTGCTAAAGGCCGCCAAGGTTTGGGGATCGAAGAATACGAAGATTTTATACAAACCGATGCAGCCATCAACCCTGGCAACTCTGGTGGTGCATTGGTCACCCTTCATGGAGAGTTAGCTGGTATTAATACCGCAATTTATGCACCCTCTGGAGGAAATGTCGGTATTGGATTCGCCATACCAAGTAATATTGCGAAAAACGTGATGCAGCAACTCATTCAATACGGTGAAGTACGACGAGGCTTACTCGGCATTTCTGTAGATTCAGTAACGCCATCGTTAGCCCGTAGTTTTAAGCTGCAACAAGATTTTGGTGTAATCGTTACTGGCGTACAACCAGGTTCCCCCGCTGATAAAGCGGGCATAGAAACTTATGATGTCATTACTGAAATCAATGGAAAGACAATAAGAAACAATCAACAATTAAATAACCACATTGGTTTATTGCCATTGGGCACCTCAGTGACTATTGAATTTTGGCGCAATAATAAAAAGCGTATTGTTACAGCAAAAGTCAGTGAACTCCCTAGCAAAAGTGTAAGCGGCTCCGAGATTCACCCACTACTAGAAGGCGTCGAACTTGTAGAAAAAAGAGATAGTCGACAGGCCAACATTGGTATTAGTGTACGAAAACTGGAAACAGATTCACGTGCTGCTTACTGGGGTTTAAAACGCGGAGATTTAATTGTGGGTGTTGGTCGTTATCGAGTACGCGATTTTGATGAATTTAAACGTGTTGCTGACGCAAGCGGCCGACGATTACATGTAACAATTGAACGTAACGACAGAAGACTCTTACTATCTATTCGTTAGTTTTATCGTATTAGAATGGCCACGCTCAGAGGGAAAGCGTAGCTATTCTATAAATACTAGTCATTGATTTATTGTGATTTTAAAGACTGGTAATAGGATCTAAGAATGCTTAAAACTTCTTTTCGGCTAAAGTTTTCATGTATAGGCGTGTCATTAGCCAAAGCATTACGCAGTTTAGTGCCTGATAACAAAGCACGATGGTGAGCATCATGGGGACAAGTTTTCATGGATGCCATACTTCCACAAGCATCGCACCAAAAGGTCCAATCTATCTTTAAAGGTTTTATTTTTAATGCATCTTTAGGTATTTCATCAAAAATCTTTTGTGCATCAAAAGGGCCGTAATAGTCACCGACACCAGCATGGTCACGACCAATGATGAGGTCAGTACACCCATAATTTTGACGAAATAGCGCATGAAGTAAAGCTTCTCTAGGCCCGGCATAACGCATATCCAAAGGATACCCAGATTGCAATACAGTACCTGCCACAAAATAATTATCTATCAGTGCTTTAATGGCTTCTGTACGAACATCAGCCGGAATATCCCCTTCTTTCAAATTACCTAGCAAAGAATGCACAAGAACACCGTCACATATTTCTACCGCAATTTTAACTAAATATTCGTGTGAACGATGCATAGGATTACGTGTTTGAAATGCAGCGATACGACTCCAGCCTAGCTCAGAGAATTTCTCGCGCGTTTGTTTGGGAGTTAAATAAGTTGATGCGAAGTTTTCAGGGTAACAACCTTCTGTAAACACTCTCACCTCTCCGCCAATGTTCACATCTTTTTGCTGAAACAGCATTTTCACACCCGGATGTTGTTCATCAACGGTTTGGTAGATATTTTGACTTTCAAACGTTTTATCGATCACATATTTATCATTGACTAAAATAGTACCGACGATTTCTTCCGATTGGGGGTGAATTAGAGCCACTTTTTGTCCCAATTTAATGGTATCTGCAAAACTTTGCTCTGCAGATAATGTAATTGGAATTGGCCAAAATAGGCCATTGGCTAATTGAAAGTCAGAACAAACTTGCTTCCAGTCATCATGGTTCATAAAACCATCGAGAGGTGTAAAGCCACCAATACCCATCATTAACAAATCACCAAACTCGCGCGAAGACAGCTTCAAACGCGGCAAATTACTCGCTGCTTCTTTAGCATGAATTAGTGCTTCCCCCTGAAGTAATCTTGGCAGAATACTATAACTGCCATGCGGCTCTACAAGTTTATTCATTTATTGTTACCCTCCAATCTAATTCATGGAGAATAACAATTCGAACGAATAATGCATTAGTCGGGGTCACACAGAGGAAAGCTAAAGCTCCCTTTCAGCATAAGCTGCTAATTCGGAGCGAGGAACTCCTTTTAATTGGATACTTCCACTACGGATAAATCCTCTAAATCTCTGAGTTAAATAGGTGAGTCCAGAGCTAGTCGGATTTAAATAAGGCGTATCAATTTGTGATAAATTTCCTAAACAAACCACCTTACTACCCCCTCCTGCTCGCGTAATCATTGTTTTCATCTGATGAGGTGACAAATTTTGACTTTCATCGATTAAAATTAGGCTATTTTGAAAGCTACGCCCTCTGATGTAATTCATAGATTTAAATTGAATGGGAATTTTTTCAAGCAAATAGTCGATACTACCTGAAAGATTTTCGTCTTCTTTGTGTAACGCTTCGATATTATCTGCTATTCCACCAAGCCAAGGATCCATTTTCTCTTGTTCTGTGCCTGGCAAAAATCCTATATCTTCCGCTAAACTGGGAGTTGAACGTGTTACGATAATACGACGGTACATGGATAATTCACCGGTCATTTCGAGCGCTGCGGCAACCGCCAAAATTGTTTTACCAGAACCAGCCGGTCCAGTTATACACACATGATGTATGTCGGGATCGAGAAGCAAGTCTAATGCTAGCGCTTGCTCTATATTCCTCGGCCTTAAACCCCAGGCTTGTCGATGCTCTAAAAAAGTACGACTAATATGTTTCAAAGATAAGGTTGTTTCACTTTTAGCTATCACTCTCCCAACAAACCCTTCACTATCAACGACATACTCATTGACTGTCGGTTTCGGCATATTTTCTACGGGAACATGGTATATCATTTGCCCATTGACTTGTTGTGACTTTACCTCTGAAAAACAATCCCATACACTACCAGGCTCCAAATAATAGCCTTTTGTTAAATGCTCTAAACGCGCAATTAGCTGATCATTTTGGTAGTCTTCGGCAATAAGTCCACAAGCCCTTGCTTTTAAACGCATATTGATATCTTTAGAAACCAATACTACCTTTGCATCGGGTGTTTTTTCTTTAACACGCAACAACTCATTGATAATGATATTATCATTGCCATACTTGGGTAAACTAACAGCCCATTTCTCCGGTCTATTGGGTGGTAGCAAAACACTCAGAACACCGCCCGAAAACTCACCGTTTTCATGCTTTATAGGCACTCCGAAAGAGAGCTCTTCCGGAGATGAGCCATATAATAAACTATCTATCATACGAATAGCTTGTCGGCTTTCTGCTGCCACGGGCTGACGACTCGATTTTAGGTGGTCAAGTTCCTCCAATACAGTCATTGAAATAACAACATCGTTATCTTTAAATTTCAGGGGAGCATTTGGATCGTGAACAAGGACATTGGTATCAAGCGCATAAATCTTCTTTGTCATGCATGTTACCTTTTTTATTTTACGCGATATTAAGACGTGTTTAAGGCATGAAATAAACAGCCTTAAATTGAAATTAGACTATTTTTATCGAATACACATCGCCATAATTCCCTAAATTCAAT
>JBCCZV010000033.1:0-34244 GCA_039187085.1 Pseudomonadota bacterium | reverse complement strand
TTTTTCTAGGTAAAAAAAATGAAAATTCTGCATTTTTTCTTAGTTAGGTGAGTATGTCTTGATAACCATAAGAAGAAAGTTTATCGAAAAAGAGAAATTATTTTATGTGATTTCTCATTGAAAAAACGGCAGAGGTGTAAATTAAGAAAAATTTTTTTAATTTCTTGAACGATGTTAGACAATACAGAAGAGCATTTGTATAGGGTCTTTTTCATCAATAAAAACAATAAAAGCCTATTTCAAGAGGAAAAATGCATGAAAAAAATAATAAGTTTCGCTTTTTTCGTTCAGGTTATGGTTGCCTATGCCATTTGTCCTGCACCTTCATCATCGCCACAATGGTTATCGTCGAGTTCAGGTATAGAGCAATATGTTTGGGTATTAGACGATGCCGATAAGTGGCAGTCAATTGCAGAAGAACCACTTAATCGTTTAATAGATGATTATCACGAGTTTGTTGCGGATAACACATCACTCGATCAAATCGGCTTATTAGAAAGACAGCAAGGTATTTTTGCACGATTTTTTGGGAGTCAACACCCCATTGTTTTACAATTTCAAGCTCTCATTGATGGTGATGCAGGAGAGATTGGAGAAGCGAGCTGTCTTGATCAACTCTTGTTATCCGGGCAGTTTGACAGAGTGAATTATGATATTCCCACAGAGTTTCAGGCGTATATTTTTGAAAGAGATAATCAATTAGCGATTTACGTCGCGTGGAGAACACAACCCAACGTGATAGGTCCTCCTGTACAACTCACTTATGATGATATTTATGAGTTGTTAGGTGCTGGTTGGGTTTTTGATCATCAAATTCATAATCATCCGTTCTTTTTTGATAATTTGCCTAATGATATGGCAGGAACGGTAATACCGAGTGGAGCAGATTTAAACGCCTTTGTTTATTTGAACGGTTTATATCCTATCGACAATTACCGAATCACTAATGGATTGAATACAGCTTCTTATCTAACCTCAGATGCTGAGTATCTTTTGTCGCTATAAAGCCATAGCTTATCGCACGTCGGTTTAGGCGTGCGATTTATTATGTCATGGGGCTGCATCTTTAAAAGAACCAGGCTCCCGCGATAAATGATTTTCATCAAGATGTTTTAAATAGGCGTGCCAATTTTGTTCAAAATTTTTGCCTAATTCATATAAATAATCCCAATCATACAAACCTGTATCGTGTCTATCATCGAAAACGATTTTAATGGCGTAATGGCCAACCGGTTCGAGCTTCAACATCTTGACATGTTTTTTCCCAGCAACATACTTTCTGGGCTCATTACCGTGCCCACGAACTTCTGCAGAAGGCGAGTATTGTCGTAAATACTCTGCACCCAGCAAAAAGCGGTGGTCTGGATAAATGACTTCTAACTGCTGTGACTGTGACTTTAAGTTGATAGCGCTCGGAATATGTTTCATAGCGAAATGTTGATGCTGTTGGATTTTAGTGATGCCAGTGACATAAAGTTATCACTGGCTGTAAGTGTATTGCAGACGTTTAAAGAATAAATCGGCTTAAATCTTCGTTTTTGACCAGTTCAGCCAGTTGTTGGTCGACATATTCAGCATTAATGGTTAATTTTTCCGAGCTTTCCGACGCTTCGAAAGAAACATCATCCAACAATCTCTCCATAACAGTATGTAATCGTCGTGCACCAATATTTTCATTTTGTTCATTCACTTGCCAGGCAACCTCTGCAATGCGACGTATACCTGGTTCTGTGAACTCAACGGTCATGCCTTCAGTAGCCATGAGTGCGACATATTGTTTACACAAGGAAGCATCAGGTTCAGTAAGAATACTCACAAAATCATCAGTCGAAAGAGCAGAAAGCTCAACACGGATAGGCAGCCGTCCTTGTAGTTCTGGAATCAAATCTGATGGTTTGGAAAGATGAAATGCACCAGAACAAATAAAGAGAATATGATCGGTTTTGATCATGCCATATTTTGTATTGACAGTGCTGCCTTCAACCAAAGGCAACAAATCTCGTTGCACGCCTTCACGAGACACTTCTCCACCGCCAGTATCTGCTCGTTTAGCGACTTTATCAATTTCATCAAGAAAAACAATAGCGTTTTGTTCAACGGCTTCGACAGCTTTAGACTTGAGGTCTTCCGCATTTAATAACTTTTCTGCTTCTTCCTCAGAAAGTAGTTTCATTGCATCCTTAATTTTAAGCTTACGCTGTTTAGGATTTGATGGTGATAAATTTTGGAACATGTTTTGAAGTTGGCTGGTCATATCTTCCATGCCAGGTGGAGCCATGATTTCGATACCCACGCTTGGGCCTGATACAGCGATTTCTATTTCTTTATCATCGAGCTCGCCTTCGCGTAATTTTTTGCGGAATATTTGGCGTGTACTATTGTTATCGGTGATACTTGGAGTACTTTCAAAATTATGTCGTGGTGTGGGTAAAAGCGCATCGAGAATGCGCTCCTCAGCGGCTTCTTCTGCACGGTGTTTGACTTTTTCCATTTCTTGGCTGCGCACCATTTTCATGGCAACATCGACCAAATCACGAATAATCGATTCCACATCACGACCAACATAGCCAACTTCAGTAAACTTTGTGGCTTCTACCTTTATAAACGGAGCCCCTGCCAACTTAGCTAAACGCCGAGCTATTTCGGTTTTTCCCACACCTGTCGGGCCAATCATTAAAATATTTTTGGGTGTTACTTCATTACGAAGATCTTCATTGAGCTGCATGCGCCGCCATCGGTTACGCAACGCGATAGCAACAGAGCGCTTTGCTTTGCTTTGACCAATAATATGCTTATCAAGCTCGTGAACAATTTCTCTTGGAGTCATTTGCGACATGGTACTAACAATCCAATTCTTCAATAGTGAGATGGTGGTTGGTATAAACGCAGATATCGCCTGCAATTTTAAGGCTGTTTTCTACAATACCTCTGGCATCTAGTTCGCTATGCTCCAGTAAGGCTTTAGCAGCGGATTGAGCAAAAGGGCCTCCTGAACCAATAGCCATAAGATCGTCTTCGGTTTCTATGACGTCACCATTGCCTGTGATAATTAAGGAATTGTTTTTATCTGCCACAATTAATAAGGCTTCAAGGCGTCTAAGTATACGATCGGTACGCCAATCTTTGGCAAGCTCTACAGCGGCGCGGACTAAATGGCCCTGATGTTTTTCGAGCTTACCCTCAAAGCGCTCAAACAGTGTAAAAGCATCGGCTGTTCCGCCAGCAAACCCCGCGATAACTTGCTCTCGGTAAAGCCGTCTTACTTTTCGCGCATTACCTTTCATAACGGTGTTACCTAGAGAGACTTGGCCGTCACCGCCTACACAAACTTTACCATTCTTTCGGACCGAAACGATGGTCGTTCCTCTATACTGTTCCACAGGTTTTCCTTCTATGATTTACGGAAGCGAACAACAAAAATGGGGACCATAACCTATTTTTTCAAGGATAGCTCAATCGAAACTAAAGAGCGACTGTCGAAAAGCGTGAACTTAGAGGAAGTATCGACACTGGATTGAAATTATCACCATATTTTACAACGGTTTATTTGATTATCTTGCAATCGATGACGATCATTTTCTGCGGCTCTCTTGCTGGAGTAAGGGCCCAGTAATACACGATACCAGGAGCCCGTATCAGGCGTGTCTGAAAGTTTAATCTCGGCCTGTAAGCCCAACATAGCAAGTTTAGCTTTTAAGTTATCTGCCATTTCGATCTGCCTAAAGGCTCCGCATTGCATCACAAAAGTGCCTTTCGTTGCTAAGACCTCGGTTTCCACTTCAACAGTTTTCTCTTTAAGGATTTCATGAAAACTGTACTGAGGATCTTGCGTAATCGGAGGAGCAGATTTTTGAGGCTTGATTTGTTCTTGATTTTCTAGCGTGGAAGCTTGGCTGTCATTTGCAATAAAATCAAAGTCATTAAAACGTCCGAGAAATAATAAAAAACTGGTAAATACACCGATGACGAGCCCCAAAGTAAGCCATAACCAACCAGGTACTTGGCTTTTAGCTGGCTTCATTTTGCGACCTGAACGAGAGGCCCCTGCCTTTCTTTTAGGTCTTTGGGTTGCCGCATAATCTTTAGTAGTGATCATAGTGATAACTCAATTTCTCAAGCCCCAGCTGGCCACATTCAATGATTATGGCTAGCTGAAAAGTTGTAAAGATAAAGGATTACATGGACTCTGGAGCTGAGACACCAATGATCGTTAAGCCATTTTTAATAACTTGTGCCGTCGCCAAAATAAGAGTAAATCTTGCATTTCGTAATTCATTTTCTTCGACAATACATTTTTCTTCATTGTAATAACTATGGAAATGATTGGCCAAATCACGCAAGTAGTGTACAACAAGATGTGGTTCGAAAAGCTTTGTTGCTTGAGCAATAACCTCAGGAAATTTAGCCATAGTCGTCATCAATGATTTGGCATGTTCACTGGTGAGCAAATCCAAAGATTCTAAGCCGGCTTCAACATTGAGTGCATAGCCTTCTTCTGGTAGTCGTTTTACGGCAGAACAGATCCGCGCATGCGCGTATTGAATATAATACAAAGGGTTTTCGTTGGACTTTGTTTTAGCTAAATCCAGATCGAAATCCATGGCTTGATCGGCTTTTCTCATCACATAAAAAAAACGCGCAGCATCAGAACCAATCTCTTCGCGTAATTCTTTTAATGTTACAAAAGAACCACTTCTTGTGGACATTTGAACTTTTTCGCCACCACGATACAAACTGACAAATTGAATCAATGGTACATGCAGTTGTTTGGGATTGGCTCCCAAGGCTTGCATAGCCGCTTTTACACGGGGAATATAACCGTGATGATCGGCACCAAGTACATCAATCACTAATCCATTGCCACGATCCAGTTTATTCATGTGATATGCAATATCAGAGGCAAAATAAGTCGTTTGGCCGTTGGCACGAATAACGACACGATCTTTGTCATCTTCAAACTGTGTTGACTTGAACCATTGAGCGCCTTCTTGTTCATACATTAAAGATTGCTTTTCCAGACGTGAGACGGCTTCCGCAACGGCTTGGCTATCCATTAAAGATTGTTCAGAAAACCACTCGTCATATTCAACACCAAAGCCCAATAAGTCTTCTTTAATATCTTCGAGAATCTCTTGGAGTGTTAAATTAAAAATGAATCGGTAGTTTTCATTACCCAGCAAATGCTTGGCATTTTCAATAATGCCATCGATGTGTGCTTCCTTATCGCCAGAGCCATCTTCTTGTTCATCGGCAACCACATCCTTTAGTACGGCTGAGAAAGCTTGTCGTAAACTCTCGCTTTTTTGTGCTTTCACTTTTTGTGCAATATGGTGAATGTAATCGCCTTTGTAACCGTTACTTGGAAAAACAACAGGCTCTCCAAGAGCTTCAAGATAACGTAACCAAACACTAGCCGCCAAGATGTGCATTTGTCGGCCAGCATCATTCACGTAATATTCGCGGTGAACTTCGTAACCACTGAAACGCAAAAGATTTGACAGAGTCGCACCAAAGGCTGCGCCACGGCCGTGACCGACATGTAAAGGTCCTGTTGGGTTGGCAGAGACATACTCAATATGAACCTTTTGGCCGGTACCTAAATTCGAACGACCAAACGCAGATTTTTCACCGAGTATTGTGGGAATCACTTGGGTGTGGCTGTCAGAAGTGAGGAAAAAGTTAATAAAGCCTGGTCCCGCAATTTCGACTTTTTCTACACTCTTGCTATTTGGAAGTGCGTCGATAAGCATTTGAGCCACTTCACGAGGAGGACGTTTAGCCATTTTAGTGAGAGTCATAGCGGCATTGGTGGCAAAGTCACCGTGTGCTTTATTTTTTGTGCGATCTACCTGAAATTTCGCTTCAAAGTCATTTGGGATGACTTGATTTTTTTGTAGATCTTGAATGGCTTGTTGGATTAATTCGAATACTAACTCTTTCATGAAGGGGCTACTATTTTTTTATCAATAATGGGTTCGAAAATACGACTAGTGTGAGTTTAAAATACCTAACTCATTGTTTGGCTTACTGATTATTCTGACTACAGCAAATCTTGTGGATCGATATCTATCGACCATCTCACCGAATTGTAAGCACGTTTGCTCTCAATAGTAGGAATCAGTTGTTTAATCACCGAATGCAGGTGCGTTCTAGTCCGCGATTGTAGCAACAAATTTGCCCGATAGCGACCAGCTCTTTTTTCCATTGGTGCTGGGGTAGGTGGCATCAAATGCATAGTTTGCTGAGCTTGTGGTATTTGTTCTAACGAGGCAAAAATATCGTTTAAAAAGTTTAGTGCCTGTTGAGGATACTTAGATTCTGCTCGAATAACAGCTAAGTAACCAAAAGGCGGATAAGATAAGCGTTCTCGTTCTTCTAGGAGTTGAGAGTAAATCTGTGAGATTTGGTATTTTTTTAGGGCTGTTAGCATGAAATGATCGGGTTGATGTGTTTGTATCACTACCTCGCCCCCTTGCTGTTCTCGACCCGCACGACCAGAGACTTGTGAAACTAATTGAAAAGCTCTCTCTGTACCGCGAAAATCATAGGAAAACAAAGCTTGGTCAATATCCAATATCACTACTAGCGTGAGATGAGGAAAGTGATGGCCTTTTGCGAGCATTTGCGTGCCTATTACAATATCATATTCTTTATCAGTAATAGCACTAAGTTCTGCTTGTAATTGGTGTTTGCGCTTCATACTATCACGATCGATGCGAATGCTTTTATATTCAGGGAAGAGCTGTGACGTGGCAGATAATAAACGTTCTGTACCGCTACCTAGATGAATCAAAGAATGGCTCTTGCAATCGGGACAATGTGTAGGAATTTTTCTTTGATGATCGCAATGATGGCAATGTAAATGTGGAGGATCCATATGAATAGTGTAATTGGCATCGCAACGCTGGCATTGTGCCACCCAGCCACATGAATGACACATCAAAACTGGCGCGTAACCGCGACGATTAATGAAGATTAGAACTTGCTGCTGTTGGCTCAGGTGATGTTCGATACGAGCAATGGTGTCAGGAGCCAGGCCTTCGTGTAAGGGTTGTTCTCGAATATCTGTAAGAACCAATTCGGGTAGTGGCTGTTTAGTCGCGCGTTGAGTGAGAGCATGATAAGAAAATATGGGCTTCTCACAGTTGTGCAGAGACTCTAGTGAAGGCGTAGCACTGCCTAAAACAACAGGAATATCTTCTAGCTGAGCTCTCAAAATAGCCATATCTCGAGCAGAGTAACGAAAAGTATCCTGCTGTTTGAACGATATATCATGTTCCTCATCCACAATAATCAGGCTAAGTTTTTTGAAGTTAGCAAATAAAGCACTGCGCGTTCCAATAACAATATGGGCCAAACCCCTTCTGGCATGCTCCCAAGTTTCTCGCCTTTCAGTATCATTAAGGTTGGAATGATACGTTCGAATAGCAGGACCAAAGCGTCGCTTAAAACGTTCAGTGGTTTGTGGCGTCAAGCCTATTTCGGGTACTAAAACTAAAACCTGTCCTCGTTGACTTTGAACAGATTCAATGATTTGCAAGTAAAGCTCTGTTTTCCCGCTTCCTGTTACACCATGCAGTAGATGTGCGTGGAAAGTATTAAGATGTTGTTGAATACTGTCTAGAACTTGTTGCTGTTGCTCATTTAAAGGTAGTGAAGGCTCAATAGCGCAAAAATTTGCGGGCATTTTTTCGACATAGCACTCAAGTAATAACTTTTTTTCAATCAAATTACTCAAGTCTTTTTTTGTAAAGTTGCTTGGGATGTCGTCACGACCCCATGAGTTTTGAGCTGAATTCTGCATCCAAGCCATTATTTTCTTTTGTTTTGTCGCATTGCCTGCCAGTTGCAAGTCACTCTCTGGATTCAATAGCCATCGCTGCTCAGTCATTTCAAAGGAGTAAGAGCGCGCTTTTTTTAAATCATTGGTTAAAAAGTGATTAATTACTTCGCCTATAGGGTATTGATAATAACTCGCTGCTTTTTCGGCAAAAGTCAGAAGGTTGCTTGTTAGGCTGGGAATCTCATCGAGAATGCTTTCAATATCTTTGAGCTTATTTTTCATCGATATCGGTCGCGACTTTCACCCCTAAAATCACGCCTACCATTTTTTGATGGCCAAAAGGCACGCAGACTCTCATGCCAACTTGAAGTCGTATTTCACAAAATTCATCTGAAAACCGGTAATCAAAAGTGCGCCTTAATGGAACCGGTAGAGCAACAACAAGAATCTTCATTATCATTTAATCAATTCGTTAAAGATGATATACCCGACATGTTGAGCGTTTGAGTTGTCATCTCTCACGACTGGGTACTTTCTAATCACACGACTATATCTACTCTGGTTGTTGCAGCTACAAGAGAATGGGAGTAGAATCGCGCGTTCCATTGGGTTTAGCTTGGTGTTTGGCATTATAACTGTTTATAAAGTCAGTAATAATGACCATTTGGCGAAGCATTATTTTAGCAGAGGTTTCTTATGAAAACAGATATTCATCCCCAGTATGCAGAAGTTAAAGCAACTTGCAGTTGTGGTAACGTAGTTGTTACACGTTCAACACTTGGCAAAGATTTTTCAATCGATGTTTGCTCTGAATGCCATCCATTCTACACTGGCAAACAAAAAATTGTTGATTCTGGAGGTCGTGTTGACCGATTCCGTAAACGTTTCGGTAACCGTACAGTCTCAAAGCAGTAATCACATAGAGAGAACATCTCGACAAAAAAAGCGCTTAAAGCGCTTTTTTTGTGCCTGACGCTTTTTAATTAAAAGACCTAAAACAAATCTTCTGCTGGCTCGGCGGCGTCAAATGGATTGGTTTCTATAATCGGTTCGGGTTCCGATAATTCTTTGGGGGCCTGTTCTACTCGAAATATTTCAAATTGTGGGTTAGGCGTTTGTGATGTAGCTAACCTGGCCGTTTTGGGGTCAATTTTTGCCATCACAATATTAGCTGGTTGCTTACTGAGTTTTGAGGGCATATCTTTTAAGGCGTGCCACATAAAATCAACCCAAATTGGTAACGCTGCCTTTCCTCCATATTCATTTCTACCTAAACCTCGGCTATGGTCATCAAAACCGACCCAAGCAGTGGCCACATAATTGCCTCCAAAACCAGAAAACCAGGCATCTCGTGCTTCGTTGGTTGTGCCAGTTTTGCCAGCAAGGTCGTTTCGCTTAAACAGTTCGGGACGCATGTTGTTAATAGTGCGGGTTGCCGTGCCTCTTTTTATGACGTCACGCATCATATGTGTAATGATATAATTATTTCGTTCTTCAATTTTTCTTTCTGCCACTTGACTCGGCGCAACGGGTCGTTTCGGGAACCCTGAAATTATGGCGTCAGGATCCAGTTCTGGGATGGTATAGATAACGGGTTTTTCTTCTTGTACCACTTCAATGGTTGTTGCATGAGCATTCTCATCGTTAGTGGTAAGATTCAGATTGTTATTAGGCAGCTCTAATGGTATTTGGTCTTTTAAGCAGGTTTCGCACACGATTTTAGGTGCCGATTCATACAATACATTACCATTACTATCCGTTATTTTACGGATAAAATAGCTTTCGATGCCAAAGCCGCCATTGGCTAAGGTTGCATAAGCTGTTGCAAGTTGTAAGGGTGAGTAATCTGCAGCACCCAAAGCTAAACTGCCCGTTTCTGGAAGATTTTCGGGAGCAAAGCCGAATTGAGTGAGATAATTTTTTGTCGATTGAATACCAAGATCTTGTACTAAGCGTGTCGAAATCGTGTTGATGGAAAGACGCAAAGCTGTTCTTAATGGTAACAGTCCTTTGTATTTGCCGCTGTCATTTTTAGGGCGCCACATACCTTCATTACCCACATCTTTTAAAGTAATGGGAGCATCATTAACAATGCTAGCGGCAGTATAGCCTTGCTCTAAAGCATAGGAATAAATAAAAGGTTTAATGCTGGAACCGATTTGGCGTTTAGCTTGAACAGCGCGATTGAACTTGCTGTTGTTGTAATCGAAACCTCCTACTAATGCCAAGACTGCCCCATTTTGCGGTGAGAGTGCAGTAAAAGCTCCATTAACCTGAGGTAGCTGAAAAAAGCCGAGTTTTCCCTCTTTACCGAATGACTGGACACGTACCAAATCTCCCGCATTGGTGACATCGCTGGGTTGTTTGGGTTTAGCACCGATACGATCATCAGAAATAAAGGGAGCAGCCCAAGCCATTTCGCTCCACGCTATTTCTCCTTTATCTCCATTGCGTTTTAATACCTTTATGGAATTTTCGGCAACCTCTAAAACAATTGCTGGCTCAAGGTCAGCGACAATCTCAATCTCACCGAGGATGTCTAGCAATTCGTCTTCTGTTTTTTCAGAAAAAGATTCGACTGTTTGTTCAGGGCCTCGATAACCATGGCGCTTATCATAACTGATAAGGGCTTTGCGTAGCGCCATTTGCGCGGTGCTTTGCAGGTCAATATCTAAAGTGGTGTAGACTTTCAGCCCAAAGTTATAGGCGGTATCAATACCAAATTGACGAACAACTTCTTGACGAACCATCTCAGTAAAATAGGGAGCATCCACCACCACATCGGCACCATGAAACTTTGCAGTGATGGGTGCTTTAGATGCGGATTGAAACTCATCGTCGGAAATAAAACCTTCTTCAAGCATTCGATTCAGTACATGCGCACGTCTGTTTAATGCGTTTTCGGGATAAGAAATAGGATTGTATTTGGATTGTCCTTTGGGAATGCCAGCTAAAACAGCAAGTTGTGAAAGAGTTAGCTGTTTTAGTTCTTTACCATAGTAGACTTGAGAGGCTGCACCTAAACCAAAAGCGCGATGACCAAAAGGAATTTTATTGAGTAAAAGCTCAAGAATTTGGTTTTTACTGAGTTCTGATTCAATTCGCCACGCCAAAAACATTTCTGTAATTTTTCGTTTAAAAGTACGTTGGCGCGTTAGGAAATAATTGCGAGCAACTAACATCGTTATGGTCGATGCGCCTTGGCTTTTGCGACCGGTATTTATCAGGTTTATCGCGGCTCGACCAACGCCAACAAAGTCAACACCGGAGTGCTCGAAAAACCGTTGATCTTCTGTGGCAATTAAGGCATTGATGAAATCTTGGGGCACTTCATCGAGCGTAATAGGAATACGCCGCTTTTGGCCATATTCCGCGAGCAATTGCCCGTTATTACTATAAACGCTCATAGGCGTTTGTAAACGGGTATCTCGTAACGAGTCTACGTTGGGAATATCAGGCCCAACAGCTAAATAACTTCCCAAAAAGCCTAAACAAAAGACTAGAATAAGAAGAGCAAGACTTAGTAGAAGCAAGTAAAAATGACGAACTATTAATTTCATAGGAATTGTGCTGGTAACAGATTGTGATACACAAGTATTACGAGTAGTATACCGGCATCATACCTAAAAATCGGCTTTTTTTTTAAAAAGAGTGATTTTGTTTGGGGTTAAGTCTATCATTTGAGGTGAAAACCACAGTGACTGTTGTTACCTGGAACACGAATAGGAAAAACTATGCTCGCTGGAATATTCGGGACTAAAAAATCATCGTTGGTGGGCATTGACATTAGTTCAACGTCCGTCAAGTTACTCGAGTTGGGCCGTGTTGGATCACGTTACCGCGTCGAGAGCTATGCCATAGAAGCATTACCATTGGATGCTGTGGTTGAGCGCGACATTCGCGATGAAGAAGCCGTTGGTGAGGCGGTTAGGCGTTGTTACTCAAAATCGAACTGCACGTTAAAACAAGCTGCTGTGGCGGTAGCGGGTTCTGCTGTCATTACCAAAGTTATTCAGCTCGATGGTGATTTATCAGAAGATGAAATGGAAAGTCAGATTCAAATAGAAGCCGATCAATACATTCCTTATCCTCTTGAAGAAGTGGCACTTGATTTTGAAGTCGTCGGTGAGTCTGAAACCTTGCCAGATAAAGTTGATGTGCTGGTTGCTGCTTCACGCTCGGAAAATGTTAATACAAGATCTAACGTTTTAGAGATTGCAGGGCTCACTGCACGCGTTGTCGATGTCGAAGCTTATGCGATGGAAAGGGCATTTAAACTTTTAGCCAATCAATTGCCCGATCAAGGTGAAGATCAGATCATAGCGGTTGTGGATATCGGTGCTACTATGACAAGTTTAAGTGTTTTACAAGATTTCAATACCATCTACACGCGCGAACAGGTTTTTGGTGGTGCACAACTCACTGAAGAAATTCAACGACGTTATGGTTTATCTTTTGAAGAAGCAGGTATGGCAAAAAAACAGGGTGGTTTGCCAGATGATTATGAGCCTGAAGTGCTAGAACCTTTTAAAGAAGCGATATTGCAACAAGTCAGCCGTTCACTACAGTTTTTCTATTCCAGTAGTCAGTACGGTGAAGTCGATCATTTAGTCCTTGCGGGGGGGTGTGCCGCTATTGAAGGCTTATCGGAATTGCTCGAGGAACGTTTGGGTATTTCTGTTAGCTCCGCGAATCCTTTTGCCGATATGTCATTATCTTCAAAAGTGAATGCACAAGCACTTACTAGCGATGCATCCGCTTTGATGATTTGTTGTGGATTGGCTTTAAGGAGTTTTGATAATGGCTAATATCAATTTATTACCTTGGCGTGATGAGCTGCGGCAAGAGCGCAAGAAAGAATTTATTAATATTCTTGTGTTGGCTGTGGCGTTAGCAGCAATGAGTATGATGGGCGTTAGGACAGTTTATCAAAATAAAGTCGATGTTCAAAAAGAAAGGAATGATATTTTAACGACAGAAATTGCTCTTCTCGATAAAAAAATAAAAGAAATCAAAGAGCTTGAACAACAAAAACAAGAACTCATCAATCGTATGGAAATCATCCAAGACTTACAACAAAGCCGGCCTCTAATAGTTAGGCTATTTGACGAGCTCGTTCGCATCGTACCGGATGGCGTTTTTCTCGATACACTAGAACGCAAAGGCCAAAATTTAAGTATTACTGGTAAAACAGAATCCAATCCAAGAGTTGCCTCTTTCATGCGGAATGTAGAAAACTCATTGTGGATACAAAATGCAAGTCTGAAAAATATTACTCAAGAGGGTAATCGTCGTGGTCAGGCAAACAGTGCTTCTGATCTGAGTGAGTTCAAAATGTCAGCGCAGATAGTTAAAGGGCCTAAAACGGGCGCAGGAGCTAATTAACCATGGCAGGCGATTTAAAGAAACAACTTGAAAATCTCGACGTCGAAAATATTGGTAATTGGCCACCCTTATTCAAAGGTGTCTTAGTGTTATTAGTGGTGATCACGGTTTGTGGTGGGTGGTTTTACTTTGATACCCAACATCAAATTGATGAACTTGAAAAGTCGGTTCGTAAAGAAACGGATTTAAGAGAGCAGTTTGAGTTTAAACAAAAAAAAGCCGCCAATCTCGAAAGATACCGCGATCAAATGGAAGAAATGGAAAAACGCTTTGGTACCCTATTAAGACAACTACCCAAAAGTACTGAAGTCCCAGGTTTAATCGAAGATATTTCTTTTGCGGCATCCGGTTCAGGCTTGGATTTCAAAGATGTACAAATGCGTAGCGAGATCCGCGGGGAGCTCTTTACTGAACTGCCTTTGCAAATGGAAGCAACAGGAACTTACCACCAACTGGGCGATTTTGTGAGTAAAGTATCAGGCTTACCACGTATCGTGACTTTGCATGATTTTACGATAACACCCGCCGACAAAGCCAAGCGCGGTGCCGCTGCCAGTTTGCCGAGCGAAAGACTGGTATTAAAGGTAACCGCAAAAACCTATCAGTACGACGGTGGTAAGGAGTAGACAATGACGGTAAGTCATCACAAGCTTTTTTGGCTCAAGTATGCGGTTAACGCTATACTAGCAGGAAAAAGTTCTGTAAGAGCTTGGTTTAAAATTGTAACTCTAGGCTTTGTGCTTGCTGGGTGTTCCACAGGAAATCACTCAGATTTACAACAATTCATCAAAGATGTGAATGCGCGGCCTGCGGGTAGAATCTCTCCGATGCCTGAAATTATACCCTACGATGCATTTGTATATGGTGCTCACGAATTAAGAAGCCCCTTTAAGCCAGTTTCAAAAGCCGAAGCTCAAGGCGAGGTGATTGATAGATCTTGCGATGGCTCAGTGACGCCTAATTTGAATCGGCGCAAAGAAGAGTTAGAAGGCTACTCGCTGGAATCGTTATCGATGAAAGGCACCTGGAATCAAAGTGAAAGAAGTTGGGTTTTGATTGAGGGTTCCGATAAAAAACTATATCGCGCACAAATCGGCAACCATATCGGATTAAATTACGGTGTTATTACCGATATTACTGATACAGAAATTAAAATTAGAGAAATCATTTCTGATGGGCAAGGTTGTTATGAGTATCGGCCGACACGTCTATCGATGGTTGAGCAATAAAAGAAAATCGGAGTTCAAAAGTATGCTACACAGCTCACGTTTAATGAAGATACTCACAGTATTATCTGTTCTAACTCTTGTCCTAATAAGTCGCGCGCCGCTTGCCTTAGAATTAAAAGCCATTGACTATAATGTACTCCCCGGCGATAGGGTACAAGTGCGCTTACAAATGGATGGTGTTCCTGCCATCCCAAAAGAATTTACGACAGAAAATCCTGCTCGAATTGCTTTAGACTTTGTCGGTGTTTCTAGCAGTCTTGGCAGAAAAACTCTGAACATAGGCATTGGCAATGCGCGAAGCGTTACGGCAGTTTCTGCTCAGGGTAGAACGCGCGTAGTGATTAATCTAGTAGCTTTGGAATCCTACACGACCAGTGTTGAGGGTGGTGATTTTTACATTATGTTGGGTGAGTCATCGGGTAGCAGCAATGTTGCCGCCACCACTGCAGCACCGAGCTTTTCAGGTACTGCAGAAGTTAGTGCTATGCCACAACCAACGGGCACCACAAGTGTTGTTGATTCACGTTTCAACAATATTACTGAGGTGGATTTTCGTCGTGGTAGAAATGGAGAAGGACGAGTTGTATTGCGCTTAACAAAGCCTAATGCTCCTATTGATCTGCGACAAGAAGGCAACAAAATTATTGCTGAGTTCATGGATGCTCGAATCCCACAAGGTTTAATACGCCGCGTGGATGTTGTGGACTTTGCGACGCCAGCTCAAATTATTGATACTTCTCAGCAAGCCAATAGCGTAAAGTTAGAAATCGAAGCTGGTGGAGATTTCGAGCATATTGGTTATCAAGCTGATGATTTGTTTACAGTAGAATTAAAACCACTAACCGATGATGAACTTGAGCAGCGGAAAAAAGATACTAAATTCAAGTACAGCGGTGACAAGCTGTCTTTCAGTTTCCAAGATATCTCTGTTCGAGGTGTCATCATGTTGCTCGCTGATTTCACTGGTCTCAATATGGTAGTGAGTGATTCTGTAACAGGTAACATTACTTTGCGTTTGCAAAACGTCCCTTGGGATCAAGCGTTGGATATCGTGCTTAAAACCAAAGGGCTGGATCAGCGCCGTAGTGGTGATGTTATCTTGATCGCGCCTGCCAATGAGATTGCAGCTCGTGAGAAAGCGGAATTACAAGCACAGCAAAGTGTTCAAAAGTTGGCACCTTTGCGGTCTGAATTTATTCAAGTTAATTATGCTAAGGCTCAAGATCTTGTCGCTCTGCTTAACGCTGGAGAAACGTCGTTACTTTCTGAAAGAGGAAGTGTAGGTGTTGATGAGAGAACCAACACTTTATTAGTGCAAGACACAGCAGATAAATTAGAGGAAGTAAGAGAACTGGTGAGACGCTTAGATATTCCTGTTCGTCAGGTGTTGATCGAGTCAAGAATCGTTACGGCTAATGACGAATTTGATGAGAGCATGGGTGTCAGGTTTGGTGTTTCAGATCAAGGTAGTGAGTTTGGTGCCTCTGGAACTTTGGAGGGAGCTGAAAGCGTACGCGAAACCGGTGATGCTCCTCTAGGCCAGCGTTTGAATGTTAACCTTCCGATCGTTGGTACTGGCGGGTCTATTGGATTTAATGTGGCTCGCTTAACCGATGGAACTATCCTTGATTTAGAGTTGTCGGCATTAGAAACCGAAAATCGAGGTGAGGTGATTGCAAGCCCACGCGTTATCACAGCGAACCAGCGAGAGGCTTATATTGAACAAGGTGTTGAGATACCTTTTCAAACTTTGACAGCAGCTGGTGGCGGTACAACGGCTAACATCGAGTTTAAAAAAGCAGTACTGAGCTTACGTGTGACACCTCAAATCACCCCCGATGATCGCATTATTATTGATTTGGTTGTCAATCAAGATACACAAGGCGTTGATACCGCAGCTGGACCAGCTATCAATACACAGGAAATAGGAACTCAAGTACTGGTCGACAATGGTGAGACCGTAGTTCTCGGTGGCATTTATCAACGTGAGCTAGGAAAGACTATTAATAAAGTACCTGTTTTAGGGGATTTGCCTGTGGTTGGCTGGTTGTTCAAAAACACGACGGGTACAGATGACAAGCGAGAATTACTCATTTTTGTCACTCCTAAAATTCTTTGATGACGCGAATTTTGAGCTTGCAACTTAACCTAAGTAGTTGATTTTGATTGAGTTGTAAGTTTTATACATAGCTGATTCAATGTACAAAACCCTCTTTCCAAACACCTTTCGGCGAACAGATATCAGGCGTTTGTCGAAATAGATGTATACATCGGCATAAAAATGATATAACAAAGGTTTTGTTGTTATTAAAGTCATAGAAGCTAGAGTCATAAAAGCGCTGTCGATGCATGAAATACAGGCGAAACATATTTCTTGTTGGCCCCATGGGAGCTGGCAAAACAACTATTGGGCGGCAGCTTGCCGAAATGCTAAAACTTCCTTTTTTCGATGCGGATGTTGAGGTAGTGAGCCGCGCAGGCGCACCTATCGATTGGATTTGGGATATTGAAGGTGAAGAGGGGTTTCGACAGCGTGAATGGCGTGCCATTGGGGAGCTCACTCAAAAGCAGGGCATTGTGCTGGCAACCGGGGGTGGAGCTGTTATCAACCCTCAAAATCGTACTAATCTTGCTGCTCGTGGCGTTGTTATTTATCTGGAGACTTCTGTAGAGCAACAGCTGCAACGCACCCGTAAAGATAAGCAAAGACCGCTTATACAGACAGAAAATCCTAAGCAACGTTTACAGAGCTTGATGGAAGGCCGTCGTCAGTTTTATGAAGAAATCGCTGACATTTGTGTGAAAACTGACGGTCATAGCGTTAAAACGGTAGCAAACACTATATATCGGTTGATCAGTGAAAAATCTTAATTCATTTTTGAAAAGCATTCCGCATTTAACCGTAGATTTAGGAGAGCGTAGTTATCCTATCATCATTAATGAAGGATTCGAACGTTTTGTAGAGTTATACCAACATTTAGCTTTGCAAAAACGTGTGTTTGTGGTGACTAACGAAACTGTAGCGCCTTTATACTTGGACTCCCTTCTTGAACAACTTTCTCAATTAAATTGTGATTATAACGTCTGTATCTTGCCCGATGGCGAAGCTTATAAATCTTTTGAGCAATACCAAAGAATTACAACGGAGTTAATTCAAAGCCACCACAAACGCAATAGTTCTATTGTCGCTTTAGGTGGCGGAGTCGTTGGCGACATTACTGGGTTTGCTGCTGCGACTTTTCAAAGAGGTGCACAATTTATACAGATTCCTACCACCTTGCTCTCACAAGTCGATTCTTCTGTTGGTGGGAAAACGGCAATCAATCATCCGTTAGGAAAAAATTTAATTGGTGCTTTTTACCAACCCAAGTTCGTTTATATCAACGCTAAAACCTTACATTCATTACCCAAAAGAGAGTTTAATGCTGGAATGGCTGAAGTCATTAAGTATGGAATGATTCATGATAGTGAGTTTTTCGAGTGGATAGAAAATCACATATCATCCTTACATGCTTTAGAAAGCCAAGCGTTATCGCATGTTATATTGAGAAGTTGTGATGCTAAAGCTAAAATCGTTGCTGAAGACGAGTTAGAACGTAACCGGCGTGCCATATTAAACTTGGGTCATACTTTCGGACATGCAATAGAAGCAATTTGCGAATACAAAGACCTTGTTCATGGTGAAGCTGTGGCTTTAGGTATGGTGATGGCAACAGCTTTTGCTGCCGAACACCAATTGTGTGATAAGGCTTTGGTCGAGCGCCTTGAACGTTTACTACAAGCTTTCCAGCTACCTACTCGCTTGGCTTCTCTTCGTCAGTATACCGACAAGCCAATAAACGCTAAATTGATGATTCAAGCGATGCTAAGAGACAAGAAAAATACCAGTGAACGCATTAAACTCATCTTGCCTGTAAGTCTTGGTAAGGTAAAAATTACCGAACAATTTGAGTCCCAACAAATTACCAACTTCCTATGTGAATTTGGGCTTTCTCAGTGATTAAACTTGTGATGAGAGCTTATGCCAGCGATTGAAAATTCTGACGGTAGTGACAACTTTAAAATGCAACCGGGCTTAGCAAACAGTGATAAGGCTATTGCTGCGATATATCGCTCAAAAGAGATGGTTAGAGCAATAGAAAAGCTGAATCATTTGGTGAATTTTGGGAATCTTCTTTTGTTGATTACCGGTGAGCATGGTGTTGGTAAAACGACACTGCTCAATGAGTTTGGTCGCCAAATAGGAAAAGAATTTAAAGTTTGTTTTGTACAGGCGGATAAACACATTCATACGCACTCTTTATTTGAAGCAATGTTGCGTTCATTTCGTTTATCAGATATGGAAGAACCTTCTAGTTTTACTGTCCATGCTTTTCAACGTTTACTGCTGGAGCACTCAACGCCTGAAAAAAAAGTTTTACTTATCGATAACGCTGAACAATTAAAACCTGAGGTTTTGTTACAGCTTTCTCATTTGGTTATTGAACAAAGAAAGCTCAATGACCCTTTGCTACACGTTATTCTGTTTGCAGATTCAAGTTTAAATAATGTGGTCACCGAAACGGTTTTTAATGATCTCCGAAGTGATGGGATTCACCACATCGAGCTGAAGGGTATACGCGTTGGGGAAATTGAAAGCTTCTTAAACACAGCAATCAAAGATGCAAATTTGCAAGACGTCAATTTTTCAGAAGAAGAGCTAAAAAATATACATGCAAAGAGCAGGGGTGTTCCAAAACGTATTGTTGAAGAAAGTTTTAATCTTATTCACGAACCTGAAGAAGATAATATTCCAACGTTAACCAATGATGAAGATCTAACGTTAGATTTTTTAGATACAGATGAAAAGGATAAACAACAGTCGTCAAGAAATATCCTATTATTGACAGTTTCGTTTTTAATCGTTGCTGCTGGTTTAAGTTATTTATTTGTAGACAGTTCGATTTTTTCTGGTTCACAACCAGAGTTAGAATCTGAAACGGAAATGAGACTGCCAAATGATTCTGACATTCTACTAGCGAGTGAACCTGAGCAAACACCACAGCCAGTCAAGGATCAAAATCAAAAGACGCAAATTGAGGATGATATTGAAACGGATTCTGTTGTAAGCTCGCAAAACCAAGAATTTAATGCAACGCAAGAAAGTGAAACGAATGATTTCACTGAAGACGATACGATTAAAACAGTTGATCTGACAACGAATCAAGAAACTTCTTCTACTGTCGATGCATCTGTAGTGAAAAATGACGACACGCCTGAGGTGACGCCGAAGCCTACTACTCCTGAATCAGAACCACAAATGAGTGTGACGGAGTCTCAGGAAGAGCAGAAAGTTGTGTCTTCCACCACTCAAAAAAATGAGCCAGCTAAAGAAGTTGTTAACAAATCTGAGAATATGGCTAGTGAGGAAGCAGCAACGAAAGAATCAGCTGGTCGTTTCTCAAATTTCGAACAGCAATTGTTGAAAGCAGATTCGACAGCGCTCACTTTGCAGATTGCAGGCTTTTCAAAGGAATCGGGTGCGCAAGCTTTTCTCAAAGAGCATGCTAGCTTAGGAGATATGGGTTTTTACAAAAAAAACCTGAATGGAAAACCTTGGTTCGTGGTTATTTACGGAAACTTTGCAGATAGGGACAAAGCGAATTCGGCTAAGGCTAACCTTCCAAGCGCACTTCAAAAAGCCAATCCATGGACAAAGTCTATGGCAAGTGTACAAAGTGAAATACGACAATAATATTATTAAGCACTATGGCAACAGCACGAAACAAGCATATTTAACTCATTAGGTGATTTTAGTGACAACACTACAAAATGATATTTATTTGAAAGCGGCTCTGCGGCAGCCTACTTCTCGAACACCCGTTTGGATGATGCGTCAAGCTGGTCGCTATTTACCTGAATACCGTAAAGTGAGACAACAAGCTGGTGACTTTATGAGTTTATGCAAAAATCCAGAGCTTGCTTGTGAGGTTACTTTACAGCCGTTGGAACGCTATGCATTAGATGCAGCAATTTTGTTCTCAGATATATTAACGATCCCTGATGCAATGGGGTTAGGGCTCTACTTTACTGCAGGTGAAGGCCCTGCCTTCAAAAGACCTATTGCAACTGAAGCGGATGTCAAAAAACTATTTATTCCCGATCCGGAGGATGAATTAGGTTATGTTATGGATGCTGTGAGAACCATTCGTAAAGCGTTAAATGGCCGGGTGCCTCTGATTGGGTTTTCGGGCAGTCCGTGGACATTAGCCACCTATATGGTCGAAGGTGGAACAACAAAAAACTTTTCAAAAATTAAGGGAATGATGTTCGAAAAACCTGAGTTGTTACACAGTCTATTAGATGTAATAGCCGATGCGGTTATTGCTTATTTGAATGCGCAAATAAAATCTGGGGCGCAAGCCGTCATGGTTTTCGATACTTGGGGAGGCGTATTAACTCGCCGCGATTATCAGGCATTTTCATTACAATACATGCAAAAAATTGTCGAAGGTGTGATGCGCGAACATGATAATGCTAAAGTTCCTGTCACTTTATTTACCAAAGATGGTGGTGAGTGGTTGGATATCATGGCTGCTACTGGTTGTGACTGTTTAGGCGTAGATTGGACAACTGATTTGTCTGATGCGCGGGAAAAATCGAATCATCAAGTGGCTCTGCAAGGCAATATGGATCCTAGTGTACTCTATGCATCGCCAGAGCGTATCAAAGAGGAAGTTGGTACGGTTTTAGCCAGTTATGGTAAAGGTGATGGACATGTGTTTAATTTAGGGCATGGTATTCATCCGGGAATTAATCCAGAGCATGTTAGTGCGTTTATTGACTCAGTTCACGAACTGAGCCCAGCTTATCATTCTTAAGTGATCACCCAATCCCTTATCTCTTGATAAGGGATTCCTGCATTTACACTTCCTTATTTTCACTTATCGCTTTTAGAGTATTTTGGAATAGTTATGATTAAAGTAAGAAGCTCGTGGCAAGACGCCATGCGCGATTTTCAAACCTTGGATGATTACTTTGCAATTGAAGGTGAAATCGCGCGTGAAATCCAAAATCGCAAAGTGACGCATTTTTATCATGGTGAGAAAAGTTTGTATATAAAGTGTCATTATGGTGTAGGTTGGAGTGAGATAATAAAAAATTGGCTATTACTTAAAAAGCCTGTGCTTGGAGCAACTGATGAATGGGAAGCGATTCACGCATTACAGCGTATTAACGTTGACACCATGGAACCTATCGCACTGGGTAAAGACGATGGAGGATATGCAACACAACGCTCTTTTATTGTGACCAAAGATATTGGCAAGAGTATTCATTTAGAAGCGTTAACGCAAAAGTTTCCAGATATTTTTAATCGATTTCAATTAAAACGTGCTTTATTGAAACGAGTGTCAGATATTACCCTTAAACTGCATAGCCATGGTATTAACCATCGAGATCTCTATATTTGTCATTTTGAGCTTTGTATACCCGGTGGTATTGAGAACATTGATATCGAAAACTTTTCACTTAAATTAATGGATTTGCATCGAGCACAAATTCGAAGACATATACCTGAAAGATGGCGCGTAAAAGATGTTGCTAGCTTATATTTTTCAGCGATGGATATTGGCTTATCGCAACGAGATATTTTACGCTTTATGCGTTATTACATGCAAAAACCGCTAAAAGAAACGTTAAATAGAGATAAAGCTTTTTGGAAAAAGGTTATTGCTAAAACAAATAAGCTGTATCGACGTGATTGGAGAAAAAAACCTAACTGGATATTGCCGCCGATGTTTTAAAAAGTAGCTTTAGCTTGCAAGGGCTCGACTCGATATGAAGGTGTTAGCTAAAAAAGACATAATGATTAGGGGATGATTTCCCCCTACCAATCATCGTTAAGAATGTCCTAATCATTAGTAAAGAATCAGGATTTTGATATTTATTTGAGTTCTATTTTAACCAATTTTCTGCCGAAAATTCATAAATATGCGTAGAATCTAGGGCTTCACCTGTAACCTGGCAGTGCATTGTGGTTATCTCATCATCATTTTGAAATTTTACATTCAATTTTCTGAGCACGGTTTGTTGAATATGGTTTTTTAAAGACTCACTCAAATTGAAATGTTTGAAAGGTTCCAGCTCTAATGCTTTTTGATGTAATTGATTGAGACCAGATGAACAAATTTCTTTAGCGTTATCTTGTGTTGGTTTCAATAAACTCAAAGGATAAAAAGGTTGATAAATGATTTCGATATTGGATTCGATAACAAAATTCTCAGTTGAGATATCATAATCTAAGCTGGGAACGGCAAAATAAATAGCGTTGATTTCTTTAGTGTTAGATGAATAAGCATGGTTGAGATGCTTTAATCGAATAGCTCGATTTTTTTCAGTAAAGTGTTGATTGAGGCGAGCTTGGTTCCAAACCATGATCAAATCAAAATGAGTTAATGGTTTGGATAGTTCATTAATTAGCGTGGTTGCCATTCCAGGTGTAGAGAATACAACACTGACAAAAACAATATGTAAGAGCATTGAAAACTTTTTTCTTCTCATAAAATTACCTTAGCGTTAAAATTTTTATTCGGTGTTTTTTGTAAGAATAAAACGTGTCAAGTATAATTTTTTAATCGCTATTTGACGCTGACTGTTTTCGCATTCATGAAAAATTATTCCATTTGTGAAGACCAAAGCTTGGCATATTCCCCTTCATTTTTGAGCAACTGGGTATGTCCACCCATTTCTACGACTTGACCTTCTTTTAACACCACAATAGTATCTGCATCCACAACCGTGGATAATCGATGGGCGATCACTAACGTTGAAATGGAACGAGAAATTTCTTGAACAGCATTATTAATAGCATTTTCCGAGACGCTGTCTAAAGATGATGTTGCTTCATCAAATACAATCAAGCTAGGTTTTCGAATCAAGGCTCGGGCTATAGCAATACGTTGTTTTTCTCCGCCAGAAACTTTTAAACCGCGCTCACCCACTAAAGTATCTTCTTTATCTGGTAAACTTTGAACAAATTCTCGTAAATGAGCAGAGTCTATCGCTTTATTAATCATTTCATCGTTTGCTGTCAGGTTTCCGTAACGGATATTTTCTTTTATAGAAGTATTGAATAGAACGGGTTCTTGAGGGACGATTGAAACACACTTTCTCAGTGACGCTAGTTTGATATTTTTGATATCAGTATCATCAACATGAATGCTTCCATTCTGGACGTCATAAAAACGAAATAAAAGTTTTACAATTGTAGACTTTCCAGAACCACTTTTACCAACAATAGCGACTCTCGCACTTTCTGGAATCGTAAAGCTCACTTGGTGTAAAGTTTGGCGTGAATTGTAAGCGAAATCCACATTGATAAATTCAAAGCGGTGTTTGGAGTCTGATAAAGTGATAGCATTATCGCTATCAAAAACCTTAGGTTGAAGAGTAAAAAGCTCTAAAATTTTTTCAATATTTACTAAGGAGCTTTTCATTTCTCTGTAAACAAAGCCAAGAAAGTTTAGAGGTATAAAAAGCTGCATCATGAAAGCATTGACTAAAACAAAATCACCTAATGACATGGTTCCCTTTGTGACTTCATAAGCAGCAAGGGTTAGCATAGCTGTCATGGATAAAGCAATGATGAGCGCTTGACCTGAATTTAACAAAAAAAGTGATAAGCGATTTTTTCTTTTTGCAGCTTGCCAGGCTTCTAATGATTGGTCGTATTGGTTAACTTCCCATTTTTCATTAGAAAAATAACGTACGGTTTCATAATTTAGTAAGCTATCAATAGCTTTCGATTGTCCTCCAGAGTCAGTTTCATTAAGCTCACGAATAAATTGTGTGCGCCATTCTGTGGTATATACTGAAAAAGAAACGTAAGTAACCACAGAAAAAAATACGAGCACAGCAAACCAAACCGGATAGTTCCAGAGCAATATAGCGATTACCATTCCTACTTCTAATAAGGTGGGTACAATATTAAATACCATAAATCGTAAAAGAAAACTAAACCCAGAAACTCCGCGTTCAATATCTCTAGCGACGCCACCCATCTGCCTATCCATATGATAACTGATGTCTAATCTGTGTAGATGCTTCAAGGCTTTTACACTCATCGCACGCATTGCACTTTCTGTGACTCTTCCGAATAAAGTATCTCGGAGCTCGTTGAATATCACATTGGCAAAGCGCAAGGCTCCATAAGCGACTAACAAGGCGATGGGCAGAATGATAAATGTTGTAGGGTCTTCCAGTTGGTCCACAATTTGTTTAAGTACAAGAGGAAGACTGACACTGGCAAGTTTACTAAAAATGAGACAGGACAAAGCCACAATAATGCGTGTTTTATAGGGAGCGAGATAGGTCCATAAATCGGCAACAATAGACCATCGAAATTGGTAAGTACTAGTATCCGTATAACGAGAATGTTTCATAAGTATTGATTGATTAATAGCCGCTTTTAGGCTGAGGGTGGTGTGACTAGCTTCAAATTGTACGAAACTCATGCTTCTTTTGGCTTAATGATAGCCAAAAATTGAATAAAAAAATAAAGTATTGATTTTATGGTGCCGATACTGGCTTTGCAAATACACGATAAGAGAGCCTAAAGCGCTCAAGCCCCTGGTATTCGGGATTTCCATCACAATGAACGCATGACCAAATTCAAACTAATCATAATCTCAACGCATTATCATTTGATCATAAATTAAACCGAATATAGCATTTTAAAGTGTTGATACTTTTGCTGATTGGGGAGTGTGCGTGTGCGTGGTCTTGAGCAAGATAAAAATGAAAAGCGTGTCGCAAAACGAAAAAAATTACAAATAAAAACGACTTTGTATTCACTAGATCATTCATCACTGGAATGTCATATCATTGACTTCAGTGAACATGGGCTTCTGATTGAACCAGAGACGAGCTTGTTCGAGCCCGTTGCATTGAGTTTAAGTAGTAAAGTCCAAATCATGATTACCGTCGAAACCACGAAAGGAAAGCACAATATTATTCTCAAAGGACACATTGTGCGACGTTGCGAAAATCAATATGGTATTAAATTGCTCAACAAAGATGATATTGCAGTTGCCATTCTAGAAAAACTCGCCGCACAAAATTTGCCTCAACAGCGTTTACGTCCGGCTAAAAGTATTGAACTTGCTCATTCTTGTGAAAAGAAAATGTTAACGGCATCACAAGATATGTTGGCAAGTTTCATGCCTCGTTTTCTTTCAAAATGCCATGATGTGTTATTCGATGAAGCGAAACGTGCACGTAACAATCATATGCAACAAGTATGTTTTGATGCCAAAACTGCCATTGCAAAAAATCAATCTAAGTTAGTGCAAGGGTTAATTGACGGCTTTAGCAAAAACTTAGAACAGCTCACTCGTGGTAAACCTCAAACAAAAGAAAAAGTCGACCATAATATCACGCAAAAAACGCTAGCGCTTTTAGAAGACAGTGTGTTTGATGATTGGCTGATGATTCGAGCAGCAGCTTCAAAAATTGAAAGCGTACACGTGCAGGTTATTTATGAGTTATCGACCCGATTATCTGAAATTTGTTTATTGCGATTTGATGAAAAAAATATGCCCTTGGCTTCGACGGTAATAGTTGAAGTGTTTGTGAAAAGTTTACGAAAAACTGGAGTGCCAAGAGAGTCATTACGCATTATATTAGATTGTTTTCGAGATGCAGTTATTCATCCGGTGGGTCAATATTATGTAGAGATCAATCAGTGGCTTATTGAAAAAGACATACTTGTTGATCTTTTCAATCACGCAAAAAATAATGGAGCGGATTATCAACCCGTCGACTTGGAAGAAGTTATTCATCAAGTTAGAGAGCGTCAAGAACAAGTCGCTTTACAAAAAAAAGTGGATACACTGACAAAGAAACCTAACAAACCTGTTCCACCTGTGAATGAATTGCCTATTAATGATGAAACTCCTTTAGAAAAAAGTGATCATCCCAAAAGAGAATCGAATGAGCAACAACAAGAACAGCCCAAGCTAGAAAAGCTGACACAACAAATTCAAGAAGAACCTTCCAATCGCTTAAAAACCTTTTGGCAGATGACGCAAAAATGGACTGCCGAAACATTAGCCGATTTAGGCTTACGCCGTGACGATGAAATTGCTCCTACTGATTTAAAAAATGCGCTTCACGGCCAAGATGTTAGCGTTGAGAATTTCAAAAAATTGTCCAAAACTATCGATGAATTGACAAAGAAAATGCAATTACAAAAAGCTTTGTCAGAACTTGATCAATCTATGATAAGTTTTGTTGAAACATTTTTTGATGAAGTGGTTAATGATACAAGATTGGATGAAAAAGCGAAACCTTTGTTAAATGGTTTGCAAGTACCGGCTTTTTCTCGTCTACTGGATAGCGATAATATGTTCTCAAATGACGAGCATCCTTTATCGACATTAGTTAATTACATATCGAAGTTGGGTATTAAAAACAATACACATTTTCATAAACATCATAAAAAAATCAAACATGATGTGGAAGAACTGATTAACCTAAAAGGCGATGAGCAACTAGTAAAAACCGGAGAGTTGTGTCGTTATCTTTCAGAAATCATACATGAACAAAACAGTGCTTACCAAAAAAATATTCAACGAGTTTATAAAGTTTGCGAAGGTAAATCTCAGCTTTTTAATACCAAGCGTATTGTTGATGAAAAACTTAAAAGTATTGCTAAAGATAAAAAATTACCTAAGGTTTTTAAAGAACTTTTAGATGCAGGATGGAAAAATTTACTCATTTTATCTATGTCGAATGATAAAGAAAAGCACGGTTTGTCAGTCTATTGGCAAGTCATAGAAAGCTTAGCCAACGTTGAATTTCTGCAAAAAGGCGTCAAAAAGGAAATGTATTTGCAGATTATCAAAGAAGGGCTTGCGAAAGTACAAGGTGGTACGATACAAACACCTCATGTCATCAAACATATCGCAAAGTTGTTTGATTCAAAACAACAAATAGAATTTATCGATGAACAAGAAACAAAAAAGGCCCATTTTTTTGCTGAAAAAGAAAAAAAATCACAACGTCCTGTTCCGGTGAATTTGAATAATTGGTTAGCGATTGTTGATGGTCTTCGAATCGGAGATTATATTGAGTTGCTTCAATTTAAAGCTCCTATCTTAGCAAAATTAGCCTGGATGGATAACAGTACAGAGCTTATGGTTTTCGTGAATGAGCAAGGCGTGAAAGTATCAGAATATAGTCGAAAAAGCTTAGCTGAAGCTCTCTATTATGGTGAAGTTTTAATTAATTATGAGGCGAAAAAACCTTTAATGCCCCAAGTTATGCAACGAGTTTCTAAAGCTGTACAAGCCACGACACTGTAACAAAAATGAATATTAGCTGAACTATAAATGAATAACTGCATTGATAGAATAAAAAAAATGTCGGATATAAAATTTTCAAGTGTTAAGCTTTTTATTTTAAAAAAAAATGAAGCATTGAAAATTTTTACAAATGAACAGGTTAATAAGTCCAGTTAAAAAAATCAGTGAAATATATTGAATGGTCAATCGACAAATTGCTTGTGACGGTGATATTATTTTTATGTGTTTACGGAAATACTCTCTCTGAATCAATCTTAAATACTTTTATCAAAGTTACTCAAGCTTGATTTTGAGTGTAATATATCAGCGTTAAAGGGAGTTTGATTATGCTATTTGATATTCCACATCGCAAACGACACTATCAGCCTTTTAAAAAACTATCTGTTCTAAAAGCATCAACACAAAGCAATCGGCAACTTAACCTTTGTAAAAAAAATGAAGCAGCCTTTAATAAGATTCTAAGTAATCAAGATGCCCAAAAACTTGCTGCATTCAAAAGAAAGATTAACAAACGTTGGACAATGATTTTATTTTTATTATCACAGCTAAATTCAGGTGTAAATCATAAACACACCACTCCTGAACCACCGATAATCATTGTTGAAAAAATTGAATTACATATTAAAGAATAAAGCCGCGTTAAGCGGCTTTATTTTATAAGATACATTTGATTTTAAGGATTCCGATAGAAAACTGGCTCTTTATTCTTTTTTAATCAAAGCTTTGTATCTATCGCATCGATAGTCACGCTATTGGCTAGGGTTAAAGCCTAATAAGCTGGAAAGCAACGCGTCATACAGCCAAAAAAGAGGGTGAGTTCAGTGCTTAGTGGTGTCGCGGTCAACAGTAAAGAGAGTGTTTCTAAGGTATTTACAGAATGAATCTAACTAATAATAGTTTTGTAAGCTTTAAAATGTAAACTCTTTTTGGTAGCATCGCATGACATAAATGTAGGAACATAAGTTCTTTTATTCCTCAAAAAAGGCATGCTTTGGATTTGAATTCCTCCATCAATGCCCGTGTCAGGTCAAACTTCCAACAATAGTAAAAGGTTTTGCGCGCACACAACGATTAATAACAGGGAAAATTTATCGCGTTTTGGAGAAAAAAATGCAATTAATGAAAATATCAGGGTCTTTCGTATGGTTAGCAACAAGCAGTTTAGTTTTTGCTGACAACAATTGGTTAACAATCGACTCACAGTATTTTGAAGCGAATTATATCGCCAGAAGCATAAAGAGTGATGAGCGTTCAGGAGAATTCACTTTAAATGGCGGTGAAGCTTTAACAAAAATTTATTTTACCGACTATTTTTTTATTCCTATGTCTTACCGTCAACTTAACGGTGATTTCGAGCAAAAACTCAATATTAACGGTGTTCAGGTTGATGATACGCGCTTATTAGCTTTGACTTTAGGTGCAGGTATCCGATTTGATTTAATAGAAAAGTATTTAGGTATACAAGCTAGTGCTGAAGCGTTAGGTACAAAATCTGAGTATCTTAACGGTTCGGGTGAAGATAGAGAAGAGCTTAACTCACGCTTTGATATAGGTTTTTTTGGTGATATTACCGAAAAATTTGCCTGGCAATTGGATTATCGTGATGGTGACTATTATCTTTATGAAGAATCCGATGCGAGTTTGAAGATGATCTATCATGGAGTAGAAGACGTTAATCTAGTGCTGGGTTATTCGCATAAAATTGGCGATGATGAGTCTAATGAAGAGACTTATCAATGGAGCATCGGCTTTAGCCTGACTTTTTAATCATTCTATTCACGTATTAAGTAGCACTTTTCATGGCAGCAAAAGACAAATATACCGCAGATAAAATAGAAGTATTAACAGGATTAGAACCTGTTAGAAAGCGTCCCGGCATGTACACAGAAACCACTCGCCCTAATCATTTAGCGCAAGAGGTTATCGATAACAGTGTTGATGAGGCCTTGGCAGGTCATTGTAAAACCATAAAAGTGACGCTTTTTAAAGATGACTCCATAGAAGTTGTGGATGATGGCCGAGGTATGCCTGTGGACATTCATCCTGAGGAAGGTGTTCCTGGTGTTGAAGTCATTTTGACCAAACTGCATGCAGGAGGAAAATTTTCCAACAAAAATTATCAGTTGTCCGGTGGTTTGCATGGTGTAGGAGTTTCGGTAGTTAATGCCTTGTCGAAACGTGTAGAAGTACAAGTCACACGTGGAGGCAAAGTTTATTTGATTGCTTTTGAAAATGGTGAAAAAGTTGAAGACCTTTCAGTTATTGGTAAAGCGACCCGCCAACAATCAGGAACATCTGTAAAATTTTGGCCTGATAAAAGTTTTTTTGATTCTCCAAAATTTTCTGTTAGTCGATTGATCCACGTTTTACGTGCTAAAGCGGTGCTTTGCCCTGGATTAACGATTGAGTTTTATGATGAAGCCAATGATAAACATGAAAAGTGGTATTACGAGGATGGCTTACGTGCTTATTTGTTAGCAGCAGTTGAAAATTTTTCTACGTTACCAGAAACACCTTTTACTGGACAATTTGCTTCAGAGCGCGAAGCCGTTGACTGGGCAATTTTATGGTTACCAGAAGGTGGAGACTTGCTTGGTGAAAGTTATGTTAATCTAATACCTACTGCCCAAGGCGGTACACACGTTAATGGCTTGCGTTCGGGTTTATTAGAAGCCATGCGTGAATTTTGTGAGTTTCGTAGTCTGCTGCCTCGTGGAGTTAAACTGAATCCGGAAGATCTCTGGGATAGAATTTCGTATGTTCTGTCAGTCAAGCTAGATGATCCGCAATTTTCTGGACAAACCAAAGAAAGACTCTCTTCAAGGCAGTGTGCTGCTTTCGTTTCCGGCGTAGTTAAAGATGCTTTCAGTTTGTGGCTTAATGAGCACTCTGCCATTGGCGAGCTGTTGGCAGAAATGGCTATTGCTAATGCTCAAAGTCGTTTAAAAGCCAGCCGCAAAGTGACACGTAAAAAAATTACTCAAGGCCCAGCATTACCTGGAAAACTGGCTGATTGTTTGCGACAAGATATCGAAGTGTCCGAATTATTTCTTGTGGAAGGGGATTCTGCGGGTGGTTCTGCGAAACAAGCGCGCGAGAAAGATTTCCAAGCAGTGATGCCTTTGCGAGGGAAAATTTTAAATTCGTGGGAAGTGGATTCAGGCGAAGTTTTAGGTTCCCAAGAAGTGCATGACATTTCGGTAGCTATTGGTATTGACCCGAGTAGTCAGGATTTAGAAAACTTACGTTATGGAAAAATTTGTATTCTTGCTGATGCAGATTCGGATGGACTGCACATAGCAACGCTACTTTGTGCATTGTTTTTGAAACATTTCCCTGCTTTAGTAGAAGCTGGGCATATCTATGTGGCGATGCCTCCGCTCTATCGAATCGACATTGGCAAAGAGGTTTTTTATGCGCTCGACGAAGATGAAAAAGAGGGTATTTTAGATCGCATTGCTGCGGAAAAAAAACGTGGGAAAGTTAATGTGCAACGTTTTAAAGGATTGGGTGAAATGAACCCTTTGCAACTGCGAGAAACTACCATGGCTCCAGATAGTCGTCGATTGATTCAATTAAATATCGATGATCCTGAAAAAACACGAGAGATTATGGATATGTTACTTTCTAAAAAAAGAGCTGCGGATAGAAAGAGTTGGTTGGAAGCCAAAGGGAATAAAGTTGATTTGTAACTTAATAATGTTAGGTTGAACATTAAAAGCCATTCTGAAATATTGGCGATACTTACGACGTATCGCATCCAAAAGGTAGTTTTATGCAACTGAATTTTGAAGGTGTAGAGTCAAAATCTCTCGCCGAATTTACTGAGCATGCTTATTTAAATTATTCCATGTATGTCATTATGGACCGGGCATTACCCAATATTGGTGATGGTTTAAAGCCGGTACAACGTCGTATTGTCTATGCCATGAGTGAACTGGGACTGAGTGCTGCCGCTAAATTTAAAAAATCTGCACGGACAGTGGGTGACGTGTTAGGTAAATATCATCCGCATGGCGATTCTGCTTGTTATGAAGCCATGGTGCTTATGGCTCAGCCTTTTTCATATCGTTATACATTGGTTGATGGCCAAGGAAATTGGGGAGCGCCTGATGACCCGAAATCTTTCGCTGCGATGCGTTACACGGAAGCCCGTTTATCGAAATACTCAGAAGTGTTGTTAAGTGAATTAGGACAAGGAACGGTAAGCTGGGGGCCAAACTTTGATGGCACCATGCGTGAACCTCTGATGCTACCAGCAAGATTACCTAACATTTTACTCAATGGTACTATGGGTATAGCTGTTGGTATGGCAACGGATATTCCTCCACACAATCTGACGGAAGTCGGTGAAGCAGTTATCCATTTGCTCAACCAACCTAATGCTACGCTAGATGACTTAATGGGATTTATTTCGGCTCCAGACTATCCAACGGAAGCGGAAATTATTACTCCGCAAGAGGATTTGAAAAAACTGTATCAAACAGGGAAGGGCTCGATAAAAATGCGTGCAGCCTATACGGTTGAAAATGGTGAGGTAGTCATAACGGCTTTGCCCCATCAAACGTCAGGTGCAAAAGTTTTAGAACAAATTGCTGCTCAAATTCAAAATAAAAAGCTGCCGATGGTTAGTGATCTTAGAGATGAATCCGATCATGAAAACCCTACACGTTTAGTGATAGTACCTCGTTCAAATCGTGTCGATTTGGATTCACTAACTCAGCATCTATTTGCTACGACAGATCTTGAAAAATCTTATCGTGTCAACCTAAACATGATTGGAATTGACGGATTACCGAGGGTTAAAAACTTACGTGAAATTTTGACCGAATGGTTAACTTTCCGTATGGATACAGTTAAGCGCCGCTTGCAATATCGCTTGGATAAGGTTTTAGCGAGATTACATATTTTAGAAGGCTTATTGATTGCCTTTCTAAATATCGATGAAGTGATAGAAATTATCCGGACGGAAGATAAGCCTAAATTGGTACTGATGGAAAGGTTTGGCTTATCTGATAAACAAGCAGAAGCTATTTTAGATTTGAAACTACGCCAATTAGCTAAACTTGAAGAAATGCGAATACGTGGTGAGCAAGATGAGTTAGACAAAGAAAGAGATGCTTTAGAAAAAACATTAAGTTCCGAAAGACGTCTTAAAACACTCATCAAAAAAGAAATTACGCTAGATATTAAAAAATACGGTGACAAACGACGCTCACCCGTCGTTGCTCGTGAGGAGTCTAAAGCGTTTGATGAAAGCGCGCTGATCGCTAACGACCCGGTCACGATTGTTTTATCAGAAAAAGGTTGGATTCGGAGTGCTAAAGGACATGATATTGATCCAGAAAAACTGAATTACAAATCTGGTGATCAGTATTTTATGGCTATTCAAGGGAAAAGTAACCAATCGGTTATTTTTCTTGACTCAACGGGACGTTCTTACACCTTGCAAGCCCATACCTTACCTTCTGCCAGAGGACAAGGAGAGCCCATTAGTGGCCGAGTGAATTTACCGGCAGGTGCGTCAGTAGAAAATATGTTGTTGGCAGAGAGTTCATCAAAACTTCTGTTGGCATCAGATGCTGGCTATGGCTTTATTTGCGAAATTAATGATTTAGTGACGAAAAATAAAAACGGTAAGAGTGTTTTGCGTTTACCTGAAAATGCGAAAATACTACCATCACAAACCCTTGAAGATATCGAAGCGCAATATTGTGTGGTAGTAACGAACGAAGGACGGATGCTTATTTTTTCTTTATCGGACCTTCCTATTTTAGGCAAAGGTAAAGGTAACAAACTAATTTCGATTTCTGCCAGTAAAGCGGCTACACGTGAAGAATTTGTTGTGGGAACAACTATTGTTTATGAAACGCAATCCATAAAACTTCGAAGCGGTAAACGACATAAAGTGATGAATCCGAAAGACTGGAGTGATTATTTGGGTGAAAGAGGGCGTCGTGGTAGTAAGTTACCAAGGGGATTCCAAAAAGTCGATGCTATCTGGACTGAAAAATAACATATCATTTCTCATTGCTTGCCAGCATGGAACAAACATGGCGTTTTGTTCCATGTCATCTCCCACCATTTGTCATCTATTTTCTACCGTCACTCCCTATTTATAACAATATGCGGTAAGTCTCGCAATTACTGATACACATTACATGTTATCTTACTGAACTCGATCAATTATTCTCTTTCGATAGAAGTAGGATTCATTATGTCTTTGATGGTACGTTTTTTATTTTTAGTCACTTTAAATTTTTTTAGTTTAATCATCAATTTTGCGAATGCAGACATTTTCAAATGGATAGATGAAGAAGGCCAAGTGAATTATACCAATCGTTTTCCTGAAAACTTTCAACATCAAGAGCAACCGGGTAAGCGTCTCAATGTCAATACTTTAGAATCACAAGCAACCGGTGCTAATAATGCTCGGCTACAAATGTCTAAGGAAAGAGATTCCGTAGTGATTCAAGCTCTGATGCGCCAAGACAAAAATGCGTT
>JBCCZV010000032.1:0-35705 GCA_039187085.1 Pseudomonadota bacterium | reverse complement strand
TAAAACTCAAAATCCTCGTCGGTCTTGCATTGATAATTTTTTTCGCTTATCACTCTGCAAGTACCCACACAGATTATTTCATTATCTTGTTAAAGAACAGTTCGGCGTCTCAGCCAGGGCGCATATCTTACCACCCCTCACCTCCTTGTCAACCTTTTTTTTCATTTAATTTCAAAAGGCTTCAACTTCTACTCGCTTTCCTTAACGAGGGCGTGAATTATATATCATTTAACTCACTGGTCAAGTTTTTTTTGAAGTTTTTGTTTTCAAAATTAAGAACTTGAAGTTCTCTCGTTGAGAGAGCGATGCATTATAAGGGATTGGTTTTTTTGTACAAGCTTTTTTTAAGGTTTTTTTAATTTTATTGTTTAAAAGCTTTATCGAAGTTTTAATAAAAGCGGTTTACGATTGCAAAAAAGGTAGGTGAGGAGTAAGAAAAACAACCAATTCAATGAACCGCCATCGCTAGCAGAGGCAGTAGGTGCAATAACAGGTTCTTGTCCATTATCACCAAGAGAATCATCCGCATTTTCTATTATATTTGATAGACGAATGCGTGAAAGATTATTTGTTAAATCTACTTCTACATTTTCGGAAGCTACCCAATAGCTTAGATCGATTGTCGCATTATTCGGGATTACAGCCATTGTGAATTCAAGTGTTTCAGTTTCAAGCGCTTCGATGTTTTCTGGTAAAATACAATCGATATAAATTTGTAAATTTTGACAACCAGAAGGAACTTCGGATACTTCTAGATTTTCATCTGCAATATCAAAGATACGTAAACGAACATTTTCTGCAGATACTACTGAATTATTATTGATATCAATGCGGATTCGAACTTCATTGCTATCATCAAACAAATCGGCTACCAATTCAGCTATGGAGAGTTCTAGACCTTCATCAATAAACTCAATAGGGAGTGTCTGAAAGTTATTTTGGCTGAAGAGCTCAACGTGATTTGAAATAATAGTTAATGTCACCAAGCCTTCTAATGGAGTCTGCGCCATTATTGGTATACTCAATGACAAAGTTGTGCCAGATTGAATCGATGTAAAGTTGCAATCTATACCTTGTGTCACAAGTGTACAATTAGGCGGTAAGGTGAACACATTAACCCCTATAGGCAACTCTATACGAATAGTACTTTCCGATACTTCAACTGAGCCCTTGTTAGAAAGAGAAACGTTAAAGGTAGAATCAACGTTTATCGGTATCTGTTTTGGAACTTGAAGATCAACGATAAGTTCAACATCGGAATCAAAAAGAGGATTTAAGAGACTCCAGCCAAGATCTTGCATTGCCGCTTTTGTCATGTCATCGATATCAGTAAATGAAACAGTTTGAAAAGGTTCCATCAACACATCGGGACGTAATGTTTCGTCAAAATGGGCAACAGAAGAACCACTACTCAGTCTTGAAGGCGTGTACAATTTCGGTCTACCAAAGCTGTTACCCAATTGTAGTTCAGAAGCCACAGTGGCGACATTTAAACCATTCCATACCAACTCACCATTGCTAACTGAGGAAACAGCTCTCTCAATAGGGGTGATTTGACTCCAACTTTTACCGAGGTTCTGCGCATAAAGGTTTCGCGTAAATACATCGTTAATTCCCTGAAAAAGCTCGCCTGTTACTGTATCCAATAATGATAGAAACCCAAGACCATGACCAAGCTCATGAAGGAGAGTCGAGAGCAGATCGACAGTTTGAGTAGGTGGGTTTCCATCTAATCCATAATACCAATCAATGTTATTTAAACAATTGTTATTATTGTCAATGCCACTGTTAAAAGTGGCTAACATATCTGCATCAGTACCTGTTGTCATAGCATCTTGCGAACCCTGAACGACTTGGTCTTCACCAGCAAGTGCATTGGCTAAAGCACTTACATACCAAGTTTCTTGCAAAGGTAAGTAAGATTCATCTCTAAAAACAAATGTGGGCCCAGCGGTTCCTAAGACTGCGGAATTAGCTTCGCACTCTAAATCATCAAACTTGGCACTCACCAATATTTCTACAGAAGAATCAAGAACTGCTCCCCAAATTTCTCCCGCACGCTGAAAAACTTGAAGTCTTTGTTGACCAAGTGTTTGGCCAGTGTTGCCATTAATAGGATTAACAGGAGTAGGATCATTAAAGCCCTCTCCTGGACTGTCATCATTTTGTATGACAAAAATAGCGCTATTTACCAAGCTACTGAATGTGGTTAATAGAACCAATAGCAGAATATGAAGTTTACTTGTCTTTAAAGCGAAAGAAACCATAATAACTCGTCCAAATCATCTCAATGAGAGTCGATGATTATTCAACAATACCTTCATTTTCTATCATGTTTTTATCGACTTCAATAACATGGAGCTTTCCCGTTGCATCGATGATAGCAACTGGCATGCTAAATTGAGAATTAGCGATGAATTGCCTATTGGGCGATGAAAGATGCGGGGAAGAAGACTTCTTGGTGAACCTCTGCAAAATCTTGGATTTCATCTGAGGCGATAAATGTTGAATTGCTTTCGAATGAGATATTGTGGTTTCCCGATGCTCATTTAAAGTTTCAGCTTTAGATACCGGCACAAGGATTAATAAATATCCAGCTAAAATAAAGCTTGTAGTTAATACTATTTTCTTAAAGTGATTAAAGTTTTGACAAAAAAGAACCACAAGCCACCTCATCCATACCATTCGTTTCAGAATACGATCTTAGATTGCATCGGGATTGGCGTGAATCTCGATGAGTCACAATAGTGTTGTTAACATCATCATAAGTTATAACTAAAGTGACACTTCGGAGGTTTTAAGGTTCAATATGTAAACACGGTTAATTTTATTGGATTGATACTTTGGCAATTCGGCGTTTCCCTACCTGATAAACGTGCTGTGTTCCCGCAGAAACTTTAAGTTTAGGATCAGAAATCTTATTACCGTCAATTTTGACTGCACCTTGTTTAACCATTCTGATTGCATCACTCGTACTGGTGGTTAAACCAGCATTCTTTAACAAATTTGCTATAGGATAGCCTTCAGCATCTGGTACATCTAAAGACACTTCTAGGATATTTTCGGGTAATTGTCCTTTTTTAAAACGATTAATAAATTCATTTTGGGCTTTTTCTGCTGCAAAAGCATTGTGAAAACGTGTAATAATTTCTTTGGCGAGTTCAAATTTGATATCTCTAGGGTTGTTGCCTTGAGTAACCGATTGTTTTAACTGCTCAACTTCCTGTAAAGGCCTAAAGCTGAGCAATTCGAAGTAACGCCACATGAGCTCATCGGAAATAGACATTATCTTGCCAAACATTTCGTCCGGCGCTTCAGCAATGCCAATATAATTATCCAGTGATTTAGACATCTTTTTAACACCGTCTAAACCTTCCAAAAGAGGAACAGTCATTATAACTTGAGGAGTCTGACCGGCTTGTTTTTGTAATTCTCGTCCAACCAATAAATTAAATTTTTGGTCAGTGCCTCCAAGCTCCACATCAGCTTTTAACATAACGGAATCATACCCTTGAACTAAAGGATACATAAATTCATGAATAGCTATAGATTGTCCAGATTGATAGCGCTTGCTAAAGTCATCACGTTCTAGCATACGAGCAACTGTATATTTAGAAGCCAGTTGAATCATATCTGCTGGAGACAATTTAGACATCCAATCAGAATTGAAAGCAATGCGCGTCTTTTCAGGATCCAGGATTTTAAATATTTGTTCTTTATAGGTTTTCGCATTTTCCTGGATTTGCTCGTGTGAAAGAGGCTTGCGGGTTACATTTTTTCCAGTCGGATCTCCTATCAAACCAGTAAAGTCTCCGATGAGAAATACCACTTCATGACCAAACTGCTGGAATTGACGCATTTTATTAATTAAAACGGTATGTCCTAAATGCAGATCGGGTGCTGTCGGATCGAAACCCGCTTTTACACACAGAGGGCGACTTTTGCGAAGTTTTTCTACGAGCTCTTCTTCGACTAATACTTCTTCAGCTCCACGTTTGAGTTCCGATAACTCCTCGTGATCTGCACTCATTACGACTTTCTCCATATTCTCAACTAGACTTCATAAATAAAGGAAATTAATAATAGCCAGATATTTTATTGAATGTTTCATAGAATGGCTACCACAGTGTTGACCGAAAAACTGTCGCCAGGTAAGGTTAGCTTTATAGAAAAAAGGGGTTTATGGCAGTTTTTTTATGATTAATTATGATTTAAAGGATAAAAAGTCCTTATCACTATTTCGAAGACCTGCAAATACACAGGGTTTGAAGCAAAAGTGGCAACTTTATCTCCGTGCTTTATTATTGTGTTTCGGTGTTTTAGCCATTCTTATCGCTTTTTTCTCAGGCTCTAACGAACAACAAACAAAAAAATCTCAAAATACCTATCTTTCTGGTATGTCTGCGACTCTGCATCTCATCCAAGATGAGACAACACCTGCTCACCAAGCAGCCGAAAAGGTGGTTGTTGCGATTGAAAACCTTGAGACTCAACCCGTAACCCCTGAATATACCTCTCCAGAAGTTCCCTTTTCGACTATGGTAGTCAAATCTGGCGATAGCCTTGCACGTTTATTTTCTAGAGCCAAGCTTAGTCCCCGCGAACTGCATCACATTATGAGCCTCGGTGAGGCAACCGCAGAATTGAAGAAGGTTCACCCTGGCGATACCATTTACTATCACGTAAATGCTGATAACCAACTTACGCATTTGAAATATGAACTGGATAAACGCAATACATTGGTCATTGAAAGAAATGCCTCTGAAATAGAATCAAACCCTTTTGCTGCATCTTTAGAAACCATTAACATTGATACCCGCCAAGAATTCGCAACGGGGGTTATCAAATCGTCACTTTTTATGGCGGCTAAAGAGGCTGGTTTATCTAATCGCTTGGTAATAGAGCTTGCTAATATATTTCAATGGGATATTGACTTCGTTCTCGATATTCGCGAGAACGACAGATTTTCCGTTATTTTTGAAAAAGAATATATCGACGGTGAATTTATAGGTAACGGTGATATTGTTGCTGCTCAATTCATCAACCAAGGTCATAGCTACACAGCTGTTCGTTACAGAAATAGCCGAGGTGAAACTAGCTACTACTCACCCGACGGTAGAAGCATGCGAAAAGCGTTTTTACGAGCTCCTGTTAACTTTTCTCGTATCAGTGGTAACTTTAGCTTAAGACGCAAGCACCCTGTTCTCAATCGTATAAGAGCTCACAGAGGTGTTGATTATGCAGCACCAACGGGCACACCTGTAAGGGCTTCGGGGGATGGTAAAGTACACTTCAAAGGAAAGAAAGGGGGATTCGGTAATTTGATCGTGTTAAATCATGGCCAAAGTTATCAATCCAAATATGCTCATTTGTCGCGTTTTGCGAAAGGTGTCCGCTCTGGTAAACATGTCAAACAAGGGCAAATTATAGGATTTGTGGGTTCAACTGGTTTAGCAACAGGCCCACACTTGCATTACGAATTTCTGGTGAATGGTGTTCATCGCAATCCAAGAACGGTGAAATTACCTAACGCGAAACCCATTGCAAAGTCAGAATTAGCACGCTTTAAATCTGAAACAGAGAGTGTATTAGCGCACTTACAGGTAAAACAGCGTATTTTTTACGCGGAATTATCAAACAATAATCCCGATAACGAAGGCTAGCTACACAGTCATACTTTTCTTAGGTGAAGCGTCTTTTATATATCGGGCTTCAACACAAATAAGGATAAGAACTTGACGCAAGCACCAGGCCAATTCTTAGGCTTAATTTCAGGCACCAGCGCCGACGGTATTGATTGCGTAACTGCAGAAGTCGGCAAAAATATTTTTCAACAAACCTCTCACCTCACCGTTCCCTATTCCCATGACTTGCGCCAATCAATTATTGAAATATGCACACCATCAAGCTCTCCGGAGATTGATGCTATGGGTGTACTCGATATTGAAATAGGCCACGCCTTTGCGGATGCTGCCTTGCAATGTTTGGAAAGAGCAGAAATCGATCCACAACACATACTAGCTATTGGAAGTCATGGACAAACTATTCGGCATCGACCACAAGCATCTTGGCCCTTTACCCTACAAATCGGTAATCCAGATATTATAGCCTTGAAAACAGGCATACCCACAATCGCACAATTTCGTGCAAAAGATATGGCTCTAGGTGGGGAAGGGGCGCCCTTAGTACCAGCATTCCATCGTCATGTTTTTACGCATCATACTCGGCGTCGCATTATCATAAATATCGGTGGTATCGCTAATGTATCTGTTCTTGACCCCATTGATGGGCTTATTGCCGGATTCGATTGTGGCCCAGGCAATACTTTATTAGACCAATGGATTTATAAATGCAAAGACTTGCCATACGATGAAAATGGCCAATGGGCTAGTGAGTCAACCGTTAACACTACTTTATTACAACAACTGCTTGATGATCCCTATTTTGAACTGGAAGGTCCTCGAAGCACCGGACGCGAGTATTTTGACTTACAATGGCTCAGTAATCGATCAAAAAAATTCATCGAAAAATGCGACCCCGGAGAGGTGCAAAGCACCCTTCTCGCTCTTACAGTTGAGTCTATTGTCAGCAGTATACAAAACTTTTTATCTTCAACATCAGAGATTTTTATTTGTGGTGGTGGGGCGCATAATGATTTTATGATGCAAGCCTTAAAATCCCGTTTAGCTCCTGTGAGCGTCGAATCGACAGAAATTTTGGGTATGAACCCAGACTGTGTAGAAGCCTGTGCCTTTGCTTGGTTAGCTTATCGAAGAATCCATAACCTTCCCGGCAACGAGCCCAGAGTGACAGGAGCATCTCGACACACAGTTTTAGGCGCTATTTACACACCAGAGTAAAGGAAAATATGTCATGTCAAACAAAGTGCTCAACTTTAAAGACAAACTTACACGGTTTACGGACACTTGGTCACCCAAAGTGATTGGCGAACTTAACGATTATCAATTTAAGCTTGCCAAGTTTCATGGTGAATTTGTTTGGCACCAACATGATGACACCGATGAAGCTTTTATCGTGATAAAAGGCAATTTGGAAATTGCATTAAAGGAGCAGACTGTACACCTGTGCGAAGGTGAAATGTACATTGTTCCCAAAGGTGTACTCCATAAACCGAGTGCAGCCGAGATTTGCGAAGTTCTGTTAATTGAACCCAAAAACTTAGTGAATACAGGTAATACAGTTAACGAGCTTACTGCTGAAAATGATGTTTGGGTTTAAATACCCAATATTTCAACGACACATTTTTTGTGTAGGATTAAAGGTACGAATAAATAGAAGCTCAAAAAAAGATAGCCTATTTCTGAATTCGCCATTCCAGCTCAGCAAACCGACACTCTGGAAAACACTAAAAATGTCAATTTCATTTTCTAGAGTTTCCTTCTTATTTTATTGATTGATATATACACTATCCCACTGCTCAAACAAGGCTTGTGCGTTTTGTTCTGCTTTTTTAATGTACTCTTCGCTCAAAGATTTAGATAGCTTTACAACATCTTTCTGCCATTTATTGGTTTGCAACGCTTTATTCAACGCTAAATAATAACTCAAAGATCGCATGTAATCTTGCTCTATAATAACACTGGAGCGAAGTTCAAGAGCCATAAATCTAGCCGCTTCTAAATTACCCATTAGAATAGAATCCTCAATTATAGGAAAAATATTTTCACGAAGATGCTGACGAAAATTTGCCATTTGCTCATCTGAAATGGCATACTCATCATCATAACCAGACAAGGACCAAGTAAAATGTTCCGGTGGAAGCGCATAAGGCAACATATTGATCGCCACAAAATTATCTTTCAACGCCTCTTCAATAATTATATTGGTAGCACTTTTAATTTCTTTATCAGTTAACGTTAAACAATCTTCAATCGCTTTTTGATAAGATTCACTCTGTTCGATTGGCACTTGTGAATAGTAATACTCATTAATAGTTTCTTCCAATTTGTCAGGAGCTTTTAATGGTTGAAAGCCACAAGTCGCTAGTTCTTTTGCCAAGGATAATCTTTCAATAGCTCTTCGTTCACTCAAAGGTTTTTCATCAATAAATTGACGTAGATTCTCGATATAATGTAGAGGTTCTAATTTTTTAATTACCACTGAATGTTTTTTTTCAGATATGATATCTTCAGAATTTTCTGGTTCTTTGTCGAGTAAATCCCGAGATATTTTTTCCTCTGTTTCAAGATTATCTATTGCTGGGGTCGTTATAAGCTCTTTTGTGGAATCAGCAACTAGCCGCTCAATTTGCTCCCGCTCAGCAGGCATTGATTGAGGAACTTCATCCTGTAGGTTCAACCACAAACATACAGCAACGGCTAATAAAGAAGCTACCAAAGCTATTGTTTTCATCACAACCTCCAACTGTTACCGCCTGCGCTAATTTACTAAAAATCGTTCGCGAGATAATACTTTTATATAACGCGTAATGGAAGCATTGTAAAATTTTCATTTTTTTGTTTTATAAAGAAAAGATGCGAAAATTAATTCGCGTTTTGATTCACTGGTAAAGCTTGTAAGTGGGTGGAAGGCTGATTATCAGCTTTTCTGCGAGCGCCCAAAATTAAAAGGCTAGGTGTTACTATAAGGGTTAATAATGTGGCGAAAGTTAAACCACCAGCCACAGCTGATGCCAGTTGAACCCACCACTGAGTTGATGGTGCGCCGATACTAATTTCACGGGATAAAAAATCCAAATTCATTTGTAACACCATGGGCATTAGACCCATTACGGTGGTGAATGTTGTTAACAAGACTGGACGTAATCGCTGTAAACCCGCACGCAACACAGCTTCTTGTAATGCAAAACCCTCTTTGCGCAATACATTGTAGGTATCAATCAACACGATATTATTATTCACAATGATGCCTGCTAGCGAAATGACACCTATGCCCGACATGATCACGCCAAAAGGTTTGTTCATAATAAACAACCCCAAAAACACACCCGCCGTTGAAAAAACAACAGCAGAAAGAATAAGAAGTGTTTGATAAAAACTGTTGAATTGCGTCACCAAAATGATCGCCATAACAAAGAGTGCGATAATAAATGCACGTCCTAAAAAAGCCATGGACTTTTGTTGCTCTTCGTTTTCACCTTTTAGTACATATTCAACACGCGGGTCCCATGCATTACGATCAATTTTACTTTCTAATTCAGTCAGCGCTTCTTCCAATGATGCGCCAGGAGCTAACTCAGCGCTGACTTCTAAAGAACGCTGAGCATCGATACGACTAATAATGTCGATTTTAGGTGCAGGTTGTTTTTCAACAAAATTCGACAAAGGGATCATGCCATAATTGGTACGCAATCTCAGCTCTTCTAACTGATCTAGATGGCGAAATTTTTCTGGAAATCTCACACGAATGTCGACCTCATCATCAGCTCCATCTGGCCGATAATTTGCAATTTTAACGCCATTAGTGACCAAGGGAATTACAAAACCCACTTGAGTAATATCCGCCCCATATTGAGCAGCTTTAGAACGATCAACCACCAATGACCACTCAATGCCTGGCGAAGGACGAGAATCTTCCACATCTGTTAAGCCATCCACAGAATTCATAGCTGTTACCAGCTTATCCACATGAGGCTCTAAGAGATCAGGAAACTTAGACGCCAAGCGAATTTCAACAGCTTTACCTGGCGTTGGTCCCGCCTTGAATTGCCTAAATTTTGCGACGATACCAGGAAGTTGTTCAATTTTTTTTCTTAACTCACTAATCACTTCAGCAGCGGGACGTCTTTCGTCCCAATCAAGAAAGTTTAAACGAATTTCACCGATGTTATCGCTACCTCTTTTGGTTTGCGTCTTTACATAAATTGATTCAGCATCGGCTAAACGCCCTATTTCATTCTCAACGGTTCGAACAATATTATCTTTTTCATTTATCGATAAATCACCCACTGCTCGCACCTCAATAGTGGTGAAGTCCGGCTCTATATCTGGGAAAAACTTTAAACCAGGGCCAAAGCCAATAAAACTGACATAGGACCCCACTAAGACACAACAACTAATAAGCAATACAATAAGGGGATGTGATGTGGCCCAGCGCAGTATTTTTAAATAATTTGCCGAAAACCCTGTGATATCGTCCAGGTTTCCAGATTCAGATGCCATAGTATTGCGTTTTTCTGCAGAAGAGATGTAGCGCGGTTTTCCGATTAAACTCCCTAGAGTAGCCACTCCGATTAAGGCCATAATCAAGGACGCAAAGAGTACCGCGATTAATGTCATGGGTAAATATTTCATAAACTCACCCATCATGTCTGGCCAGAATAAAAGCGGCATGAAAGCAGCCAAGGTTGTAGCTGTTGATGCAAGAATTGGCCACGCCATGCGCTGTGCCGCTAATGTGTAAGCTTGTTTTTTGTCAAGCCCTTCACTCATCTTACGGTCAGCATATTCAGTAACAACGATCGCACCATCCACTAACATACCGACCGACATAATTAAGGCAAATAATACGACGATATTTAAGGTTACATCAAACAAAGAGAGCATCAAGATGCCCATCAAAAAAGAACCAGGAATAGCGATACCAACCAATAAAGCGCTGCGTGCACCAAGAAATGCTAGAATAATGATCGCAACCAATATGACCGCGGAAAAAACATTGTTAACCAAATCTCCTAACATTTGCTCAATTTCTTCAGAAGCATCACCGGTGAAAACCGCATCAATGCCCAGAGGTAACTGCTCCAACTCATCACTCACTAAAGCTTTCACCTTATTCACGGTTTCAATCGTGTTTTCACCAGGGCGCTTAATGATATCTAGGCCAATTGTCGGCTTACCGTTTAGTCGCGCATAACTAGTCGCGTCTTTAAAAGTACTACGTATACTTGCCACATCACTGAAACGCACCACTCGATCTTCATTGACTTTCAAAGGCAAATCGAGAACATCGTTAAAGTCTCGAATAATACCAGGGACTTTAATCGCAAACACACCGTTGCCAGTATCTAATGCACCAGCCGCTACTAAACGATTATTATTACTCACCAAGTTAAACAGTGACTGCAAAGAAATATCGTAGCTTTCCATTAATTTTGGATCGACAATGATTTCCAATACTTCTTCCCTGTCACCACTCATTTTAACTTCTAAGATTTCTGGGAAAGACTCCAGTTTATCACGTAAAGTCCGGGCATATTGCGATAATGCTCTTTCAGGCACATCACCAAATAAATTCACTGTAACGGCAGGATTTTCTTCCGCTAAAGTAATTTCTTTGACGGTTGGCTCTTCACTATCTGATGGTAATTTGTCTCTGGCAAGCGTTACAGCATCCCTTATATCAGCTAAAACGTTAGTTGAATCCAAGCCAGCCACAAACTCTAGAACAACAGAGACATAACCTTCTGAAGCACTGGACTCCATTTCTTTCAAGCCATCTAATGACTTCAATTGACGCTCTAGAGGACGCGCTATTAAACGTTCTCCATCTTCTGGTGAAATTCCATCATGTACTACCGAAATATAAAAAACAGGAATGGGAATATCAGGGTTAGACTCTTTAGGTACCGTTTGAAAAGTGCTCCAACCGGCAACAATCACTAAGAATAATAAAGATAAAACCGTACGATGGCGTGCTACAGCTGCAGCTATGAGACTATTCACTGTGCTCCTCCAGTTATCACTGGTGAATCACTGGCTGTAGCTTGTACAGTCTTTGAAAAATTATTAACACCATAGGTAGCATGCACTTTATCACCATCGCGTACATAACCTTGACCTAAAGTGATGATATTTTCTTGTTGCTCTAAACCACTGACCCATATACCTTCATTATTTGAAGAAACAATATCAACATGACGAAAAGCAACCTGTCTTTGTTCATCTATCGTTTTTATTCCCATTTCACCTTTGTTATTTAAAGCTAAAAGTGAAGGGACTATTTGGTGAGCATAAATATTTTCAATGTCTAACTCTAAGGTCGCACTCGCACCGACAGGTAACAGGTAGCCCGGATTCTTGATGGCTAATTCCACATTAAAGGTTCGAGTTTGCTCATCGGCTTTTTTGGCAATAAAACGAACTTGGCCAGGAAAGGTTTTATTCAAAAAAACAGCTTTGCCAGGCATACCTATCTTTAAGTGTTTGATCTCACTTTCCGGTATCGACGCTCGAATTACTAAGGGCTCTGCGTCAATCACTTCAAACAAAGCTTGGCCTGGAACCACATAATCACCGACTTCGACAAATCTTTCATTGAGAACACCATTAAAGGGCACGGCAATTTGAGTCCAAGTCAATTCAAGTTCTGCTTGTTTTAATCGCGTTTTGGCTTCTTGCCATTTCGCTTTGGTTTCGGCCAAACGGGCTTCCGCATTAAATCCTTTATTTTTAAGTTGTTGAGTACCTTGATATTCTATTTTACGTTGTTCAAGTTCAGCTTTTGCTTGTTTGACGGCCAAAGGACGTTGCTCTTCTTCAATAAATATAACGATTTGGTTTTTTTCTACCGCAAGTCCCCGTTCAACAGCAATTCGACTGATTTTGCCATCCACTCGAGCTTTCACAGTCACTATACGATCAGGCTCCGTTTGACCATAAAGAGAAATTCGTCTCGCAACTTCTTGAGCTTGGCTAACAATGGCTTTTACTTTTGGGGTAGAGGTAACTTCTTGTTTTTCATCCAGAGCATCGCTTTCTTGCATTTGAGTTTCTTGGCTATTACCGGTAAGCATCCATACTGACAATGCAATAATGATAACCAATGATAATAGATAAGGTTTTTCATGGATCAATGTTTTCATGAGCTTCCACGGCTTGTTTCCATCAAACCTCTGTTCAATGGCAAAAACAGGAAAGTGTGATAAACAAAATTTTTCACACAACTAATGTGACAAGTAGTCAGTCGGGTCATGTTAATAGACCCCGTTTGATACGGAGTCATAATAGAACATATTGAGGAAAAGATTCAGCAGAAAAACACTAGAAAAATGTGTCTATTTTTAAATAGAGAAAGAAGATCCACAACCACAGGTTGTTTTAGCATTTGGGTTGTTTATCACAAATTGAGCACCTTGTAAGTTTTCACGGTAATCAATTTCAGAACCAATAAGATATTGATAACTCATAGGATCCACAACAAAAGTTACGCCTTCTCTAGAAATGCTAGCATCACCATCATTCACATTTTCTTCAAAAGAAAAGCCATATTGAAAACCTGAACAGCCACCTCCTGTTACAAATACACGCAATTTGAGTTCAAGGTTTTCTTCTTCTTCAATTAACTTTCGGACTTTTTTGACAGCAGATTCAGTCACTTTAATTGCTTCGTTTATCACTTCAGTCATCTTTGACACCACAATTTGATTAACTTCTAAAAGTACGCTGGATTGATTATAAACGATCATGGCAGCGACGAGTACTGTTTAGAGAGACTGTATCTCTTGTTCATGCTTGAAAACAATATGTTTTGTAAGGCTTTAAAACTCGGTTCCATCTACATCCTACAGTAATAAGATGGTAGCGTTTGGTGGAAAAACAAGAGATTCGAGGTGTTGTTGCAAACACCTCAGAAATTATATTGTTGAAATTTTAAGAAGATTTTTTCGAGGCTTCTTTTGAAGCAGCTTTGTTCTGATCACTCTTATCAGGATTGTGATTGAGCGCCAAAGTAGGTTTCGTTTCTTGATGGACTAATTGTCCGTTAACTTCAGCGCCCATTTCCATCTCGATCAAATTATAATACACATTACCATTAATTCGTGCCGTTGCTTTGAGCTCTATATGCTCAGAAGCGTAAACATCTCCTGTTACATTTCCCATGATAAGAATATGGGGAACTTTGACGTCACCTTCAATAACACCATTTTGATGAACACTTAATAAACTTTCTGAGGTATCTTTCGCGGAAACGTTTCCGGTAATGCGCGCATCCAGATGTAAAACACCATTAAATTCAATATCCCCGTTAATTTCCGTATGTTGCGTGATTAAGGTATCTGCGGCTCCATTTTTTGCGCGCGGCTTATTCTTTCTGCTTCTGATCATTTTATTTAATCTCCGTGACCTGCCATACAAACTCTTGGGTCAATGATAAAGGTTTTTTTCCTTTCGTTTTCGCCGTCACTTTGACAAGAGAGGGTTTAAAGCCTTCAGGCAAAGCAAAGCGACCACTAATATTTTGGAGGTATTTAAACTTAAAGTTCCACTTTTTCGGCGACTCGGCGATATCTTCTAAGTTTATCGTTTTTTCATCGCCTTGTTGATCTCGGCCATGGATTCTAACGAACACCGAACCGTTAAGATAGCTGTTATGCTTCTTTGCTTGCGTTAAAGAAAGCTTGAATGTGAAAAAATCGGTATTGGCTTCATTTTCTGCGACAAACTTCTCAATTTGCAATCCAGATTTTTCAGCCTCAGGTGACATCACATTTTTAAAGAAGGACAGGTCTTTTTCCAGTTCTCGAACACGTTGTTGTAATTGCTTGACCTGTGCATTTGCTTCTTTTGCACTTTTTCCAGTTAACGCTTTATCTGCTTCAACACGAGTAGCCTGAGCCAGTGCGGACTCTAAGCGCTGACTTAGATCAATATTTTCAAATTCCAGATCCTCGATTTTTAATGAAAGCTCACTTATTTCTTGCTGCTGTGCCTGCCTGACCGACTTTCCATGCCATCGCCCTGCAAAAAATATCAAGAGAATGAGCAGTACAATCGCTCCACTCAACATGATATACCATGAACGCGTTTTTTTTGTGGTAATGACGAGAGGTGTTTGCAACTTTTAATACCTCTTCATTGGTTAAAAAATAACAGATAACTATTGGAAGCCACTATACAGAGGGTATAGTTCAAGTACATTTTTTTGTTTTTGAGTATCATCATAACGCAAGCTTGTAGTAAATTTGAACGACATGTCGGTTTTTATACACGACAAAATTATCATAATCTGACCCCGAATTTGAAGCTTCGATTTGAAAGCTTTGCATTAGAGTATAGAATCAAACCACTTAACCATTAACAAATAGGTGAGTTTATGATCATTTTATGGGTAAAAGCCTTCCATATCATTGCTATGGTGACCTGGTTCGCGGGCTTATTCTATTTACCACGCCTCTTTGTCTATCACACACAATCTCATGATGCCCAAAGCAACGAACGTTTCAAAGTTATGGAAAGAAAATTGTACTACGCCATCACAACCCCAGGCATGATAATTACCATTTTACTTGGGCTATGGTTAATACACGGATACGGCGCAGAGTTTTTTCGCGAATCAAAATGGTTGCATGTGAAACTGGTCTTTGTCATGATCTTAATGGGTTTTCATCTCTATTGTGGTAAATTACTCCGTGATTTTGCTCAAGACAAAAATACAAAAAGTGAAACCTTTTTACGTGCTATAAACGAAATACCTGTTATCCCACTCATCGCCATTGTCATTCTTGCGGTTGTCAGACCCTTTTAGCCAATAAGCGAATAAATTGCATTTATTATTTAAGTAGAAATAGCTATTCATGAATCAAAATAAGCCACCTCCAATCGTTATGTGTTTCTCAGGCAACGACCCAAGCGGCGGTGCCGGCATTCAAGCCGATATTGAAACTTTAGCCAGTTTAGACTGCCATTGCTCTCCCGTTGTTACTGCTTTGACGGTACAAGACTCAAGTAACATCTCTGAGCTGCATGCAGTACCACCTGATATCATTGTTAAGCAAGCCCAACTTATTCTCGAAGATATGTCGGTGGATTTATTTAAAATAGGTCTTTTGGGTAACACTGAAACCATTGCTGCAGTAGCCACTATTATCCGTGAATACCCTGAAATCCCTGTCGTTTTTGATCCAATTCTTGCGGCTGGTGGTGGCACTAGTCTAATGGATGATGACATTGTCGATATGGTCATTGACGAAATCTTGCCAGAAACCACAATTTGCACACCCAATAGCTTTGAGGCTCGCATTTTGGGTAACGAGAAAAGCGATCTTGAGGCCTGCGCGCATCAGATATTGGACTTAGGATGTGCTCATGCTTTAATAACAGGTTCTCATGAAAGCACGCCTTTAGTACACAACACCTTGTACAGCTTAGACGCTGAACCCGTTTCAACGACCTGGGAGCGTTTGCCTGCTATGTATCACGGCTCTGGTTGTACCCTTGCCAGTGCTATTGCGGGCATTATGGCTCATGGCATTCCTGTTACCGACGCAGTACAAGAAGCCCAGGAATTCACGTGGAATAGTCTTGCTTACGGCGCTTCTCTCGGTCGCGGACAACTCATTCCTAACCGATTTTTTTGGTCAAGAAATGAAGATGTGCACGAAGCTTAAAAAATCAGAAGCTTTAACCTACCGAGGTGTTTATGCCTTGACGTCTCCCCATTGCTTTCAAACGCAATCAGTGGACACCTTTGTCAATGAACTCGCCAAAGCTCAAGTTCGATGGTTGCAGTTTCGAGATAAATCACAAGACAAAACCTCTCGAATGACGACAGCACTCCAGCTTCGAGAGCTAACGCGCGAGCACGACATCACGCTCATTATTAATGATGATGTCGAACTCGCTCAGGCCGTTGAGGCCGACGGTGTTCATCTCGGCCAAAAGGACACAGATCTTCAAACAGCTCGAGACAAGTTAGGCCAGCAAGCAATCATCGGTGCAACTTGCCATAACTCTTTGATTTTGGCGCAAAAAGCTATTGAACATAGTGCAGATTACATCGCTTTCGGTAGTCTATTCCCTTCAAATAGTAAGCCAGAAGCCACTCCTGCTAAAATAGATACTCTGTTAGAAGCCTCTCATAATTTTGGCGTTCCTATTGTAGGTATTGGAGGAATTGATGCCACCAACATACAGCTCGTTGCTCAATCTGGGGCACAGATGGCCGCTGTGGTAGCTGCGCTTTATACTGAAGAAAATGTCGAGTTAGCTGCAAGAAAGTTACAGGCTGGCTTTTGGAGTAATGAACAACAAGTCTAGTTTATTTAACGCTTTTAAAAGCAATATTTCTATAAACCCTGCTTTCATTTTATCTTAATTCTTTTGTAATGAGGTTTAGAATATGCAGCTTTGTGGCAATCATATCATTAGTGTTGAGCAATTTAATCGCGATTTCATTACAGAACTTTTCGATATCGCTGAATTAATGCGCCCTTACGCAAACCGCCAGAAAATCAATAAAGTTCTAGATGGTGCGATACTTGGCAATATGTTTTTCGAACCAAGTACTCGTACACGCGTTAGTTTTGGCTGCGCATTCAACTTGCTGGGCGGCTTTGTTCGAGAAACAGTTGGTTTTGGTGGCACCTCAATAGCGAAGGGTGAGTCACTTTATGACACGGCCAAAGTCATGTCAGGGTACAGCGATGTTATCGTTATGCGTCATCCTGAAGTGGGTTCCGTCAAAGAGTTTGCTACAGCCAGCCGTGTTCCGGTTATCAATGGTGGCGATGGCCCTAACGAGCACCCTAGCCAAGCATTGTTGGATTTATTTACTATTCAAAATGAATTAACCCAGCAACAACTCACTCTCGATGAGCTAAAAATTACGATGGTTGGCGATTTAAAACATGGCCGTACCGTTCACTCGTTAAGTAAATTACTCAGCCATTACCAAAATATAGATTTTTGCTTTGTAGCGCCAGAAGCACTACAACTACCCACCTCTATACTCGATCAAATTGCTAACGCGGGTCATAGAATCTCACAAACTGAAAAGTTAGACCAAGGCCTAAGTCACGGCCAGGTGGTGTATCAAACCCGCATACAAGAAGAACGCTTTGCAACGCGCGAAGAAGCCGATAAGTACCGTGGTGCTTTTCGCATCAATCAGCACACTTATGCACAGTTTTGCCAACCAACCAGTGTTATTATGCACCCTTTGCCTCGCGACTCTCGTAGTGATGCCAATGAATTGGATAATGATCTTAATGAAAATCCGCATTTAGCCATCTTTCGCCAAAGCGATAATGGGGTTCTCGTCAGAATGGCATTGTTTGCTAAAATTTTAGGCGTAGAAAAAACCTTTCAAAATTATGAACTTCCCGTAACCTGGAAAAATAACCGTCAAAACTAACCCAGGCAGGAGCAACAAAATGACTATGAAACGATCATCCGAATTATTTCACCAAGCTGAAAATGTGATTCCAGGCGGTGTTAACTCCCCTGTGCGAGCCTTTAAAGGTGTTGGAGGTGAGCCCGTATTCATCCAACGTGCCGAGGGCTCTCGAATCTTTGATTATGACGGCAACGCTTATATTGATTATATTGGCTCGTGGGGGCCAATGATTCTTGGACATAATCATCCCAAAATCCTCAATGCTGTTTCCGCAGCTATCCAACAAGGCTTAAGTTTTGGTGCGCCAACTGCAATTGAAATTACTATGGCAGAAAAAGTCTGCCAGCTGGTGCCTTCCATAGAAAGCGTACGCATGGTGAGCTCTGGAACTGAAGCCACCATGAGCGCTATACGCTTAGCTCGAGGCTACACTGGTCGTGATAAAATCATCAAGTTTGAGGGTTGCTATCATGGCCACGCCGATTCCTTACTCGTGAAAGCTGGGTCTGGAGCATTAACATTAGGCGAACCTACTTCTCCAGGCGTACCCGAAGATTTTGCGAAACATACTTTAGTGGCGGATTTCAATGATCTCAGCAGTGTCAACTCATTATTTACAACACATAAAGACGCTATTGCTGCAATTATCGTAGAGCCAATTGCTGGCAATATGAACTGCATCCCACCCACTGCTGAATTCCTACCTGGTTTACGAAAAATTTGTGACCAGCATGGTACCCTGTTAATTTTTGATGAAGTCATGACCGGTTTTCGTGTTGCACTTGGCGGAGCACAGTCCGTTTATGAGGTCACACCGGACTTGACCACCTTAGGTAAAATTATTGGTGGTGGTATGCCTGTTGGTGCCTTTGGCGGTAAAAAATCCATTATGTCGCATATCGCACCTACTGGTCCGGTTTATCAAGCAGGAACGCTGTCCGGCAACCCCGTTGCGATGAGCGCCGGTTTAGCCGCCCTCACAGCCTTAGAAGAAACCGATGCCTTGGCGGTTGCTGCTGACCGTACCCGACTTCTGGTTTCTGGCTTAAAAGAGCGAGCTGCTGCAGCTAACATCCAATTGAGCACTCATCAAGTAGGCGCTATGTTTGGTTTTTTCTTTACCGATGAAGAAACGATCACTTCTTATCAGCAAGTCTGTGACGGCAATCTTGAGCGTTTTCAAAAATTCTTTCATCACATGCTTGAACAAGGTATTTACCTCGCTCCTTCTGCATTCGAAGCAGGATTCGTGTCCGCAGCACATTCTGAAGATGATATTGCAAAGACTTTAGACGCAGCAGAAAACGCTTTTAAGGCATTATAAGAAGAGATTCGTAGTATGAAAAATTTACCGCATCAAACGACCCATCAATTATTGATGATTCGCCCTGCGGGGTTTCATTTTAATCCTCAAACAGCAAAGTCAAACGGTTACATGACAGCATCGCACCTTGACGATCACGAACAACAATATTTTGCTTTGCAAGAATTCGATCGGCTAGCGAATCATTTAACACGGGAAGGTATCACTTTAGAAATTATTGAAGACACCCCAACACCTGAAACGCCTGACTCTATCTTTCCCAACAACTGGCTCTCCACTCACGACACTGAAGAACGCACGCTTATCACTTATCCGATGGAAGCGAAAAACCGTCGGCTTGAGCGCCGCGTAGATATCATCGAAAAATTGCAGCAGCAATACCAGTACGCTGTGCATCAAGACCTATCGGCCTACGAATCAAAATCACAATTTTTGGAGGGAACGGGCAGTCTGGTTTTTGATCGAGAAAATTATCTAGCCTACGCTTGCCTTTCTTCACGCACCCACCAAGCACCTTTAGCCGATTTTTGTAAACGTATAGGATTTAAGTCTCTCACTTTTACGGGGGTTCAAGCATCAAAGCAACCTATCTATCATACCAATGTTATGATGGCTCTAGGTCCAGAGTTTGTGGCCATATCCATGGATGTCATCCCTGATACCAATGAACAACACCAGCTACTAGAAAACTTTGAACAAACAGGCAAGACCGTTTTAGAATTGAGTGAAAGCCAGATTAATGCATTTGCAGGTAATATGTTAGCCATCAATAATCGTCAAGGCGATCCCTTTATTGCCTTATCGGAATCTGCTTGGCAAAGTCTGGACACAAGCCAACGGCGCTTGTTGGAACAAAAAGGCACACCACTGGCATCTCCTATTCCAACCATTGAAAAACATGCCGGCGGTAGCGTGCGTTGTATGCTGGCAGAGCTATTTTAACTTGAATCTCTCATTATTGAACCGTCGATAAGTCTGCATTGATAGCAAGTGGCGCATCATTGTGAATGGAAAAGGGGGGTGCTGAGCGCCCTGTAATCGCTTCAATACTGGGCGTGTTATCAATCGGCGCTTCAATAATATCCAAATCACCAACAACTAAAACTTTTAAGGCATCGGGATTGAGATACTTGCTAGCTACCCGCTGGATGTCATCTTCATCGAGCCGTTGCAACGCCTGCAATTGTTCACGATAAAACTCCGCATTATTTTTCAATAAGTCTCCCTGAGCCATACCTTCCACTAAATGATGCAAATGCTCAAACCGTTGGCGATACAAAGACTCTAAATTATGCTTTGCCAAATTAAAATCTTTTTCACTCACTTCTTGTTTTCTGAGTGTTTCCAATAAACGATAGCAAGCTTGCAAATAACCGCGCAGTAAGGATGGTGGTGCTTGTAAAAAAATCTGAAAGTCATTTGCAGTATCATAATAATTATCCAAACTCACACCAACTGTTGGTGTGGAATCAGTAAACGACTCTAAGTGATTAATTAACTCATTAGCTCCAGAAGGAGCCAATAACATTTGAATAATTTTTAATGCCAAGTAATCTTCTTGGCTTTGTGCTACTGTGCTATTGCCCAAGGTTACTCGAGCTTGGTTAAAGTCTTTACGGTGTATTTTATGAAACTGCGGAGATAAACCAGTATTATGCTTTTCCTCAATTAAGTTTCCTAATAGAACTGACCTTGCTGTATAAGATGGCTCCACATTTCTTTTGAGTAGGCTAATGCGATGATTGAGAAAAGCTAGAACTTCCTCAGTACGGATATCACCAGTAATCACAAAAATTCCTGGTTGATTGAACAGGGTTTGTGAAATCGCAGAGAGAGTAGCGCTATTTTTTTCCTCGGTAGTTAAAGGCTGAACTTGCAGCCTTTGTCTTTGCTGATGTGGATAAACCCAAGATTGCCAAGTAAACTTGGACAGATTACCGAGTTCATTGAGAGCACTTTTTGATGGAGTCGTTTGAATAGTTTGGTCATTCATACTTAACGGCGTTTGAGAAAACCCAGGATTAAAAATCAAGTTGAGCATCATATCGATACTCTCTTTAAAGTGTGCAGATAAGGTATCTAAATAAACGCGAGAGTATTCATCATTGATTTTTATCTGAAGATTCGATGATAAATAGTTCAATCTTTCATGTAATTGTCTCGAAGTTAACTGGCCTGCTCCAGTTTGATGAATTTTTTGTTGGTACTGTTGAAGCCAAGGATGTCGAGTAATAAAATAATCTCCTTTCTGAATATCACTGCGTGCAAAATAGCTCACCTCAACGAGCGGTAATTTTCTATCTTCGATCAGATAGATTGAATACCCATCATTAAGTGTGTAAAAATATTCAGTTGCCCTTGGCAAGTTAAATGTCGTTTCTCGAAATCGCAACTCACGAGGGTGTTTCACAATACTGGCGGCACTTTTTTTAGCAGCAGACGTTTCTTTTACGACTTGTACTGGTGTTGGAGAAGTGCTACAAGCCGTAATAGTCATAGCTACAACCAAACTTAATAGTCTTTGCATTAGTTTTCCTCTAATCGTAGCTCAGATAAATGTACTCGTAATCGGTTAAGCACGTAACGAATGACAGGTTTACGTTTGCGCGAAGCCTTCACTAATTCTTTTTCCAGAATCTGCACTTGTTGGTGCCGCTGATATCGTGGGAAACCAGAAATATTGTTCATCATTTTCAACACGGTTTGTTGTTGAGATGCTGAAAAGTTTCGTATATTCTCATCAACCGTCAGTTGTGATTCAGGTAGTTTTTGAGTGCGAGGGGAAATATGCATAACAGCCATATTATCGCGTAGCAAGTAACGCTCCATCACATCAAGAATTCGTTCACTGGTAATATCTAGCATGTGCTGGGGCAAATGATCGATATAGGTCCAGGTTGATAAACCTTCAAAATACAACATCTTTAACATTAAGTTGAAAGGCGAACGCAATTCACGAAAATGATCGGCAAAAAATTGATTTTTTGCCGCTTCAAGTTCAACTTCGCTCACTCCTTCTTGTCGCATTCGCTCAATTTCATCATACAGCACATCTTCAACTAAAGATTCAGCAATACCCGAATGGGGTACGGCAGCTATAGAAAAATAACCCGCATGTTTCAATGGTCGAAACTCAACACTCAGTTGAGAGACCCATTCTTGTTGGGCTATAAGGCGTTCTGACAATCGATTAGGATTATCTAGTAATCGCTTTATTAACTCTAAAACAGCCGTATCACGTGAATCCAAACCTTGAGTTAAAAATCGTAATTCCACAAGGCTTTGATTTTCAGTGTTAGCACGATAATTCACTTGCCCAGTAAAGCTCGAAGGCTTACCTGCAGAACGTTGTTGCTTTTCAGTCGCACTGAGTCGCCCAAAATATTTATCGGCTAGCTTTTCTACCGCTACTGCATCGACATCCCCTACAACCACAGCTGTCAGGTTTTTGGGCACCACAAACGCGTTGAAATGACTCTTAACGTGTTGCCGAGTCATGGAACGAATATCTCCAGCTGTTCCGTAAATAGGCCATGCATAGGAGTGTGTGCGCCAAAATAAGCTATCAAAGATTTCTCCATGGGCAGCACGTGGATGGCTGTCAATTCGGGCTCGTCGCTCTTCAAGGACCGCCGTCTTTTCGGTATAAAAACGGCGGAAACTGGGTTCCAATAATCTCTCACTTTCCATCCAAAACCACAATTCTAAACGCACCTCGGGAATCACCATAAAACTAGCTAGCATGTCACGTGATGAAAAAGTATTCAGTTGCGTTGCGCCATTAGCTCGATAAATATTTTGATATTCATTGATAATTAGGTTTTGCTTTTGTTCACGGAGCAACTGTGAAAACTTGTTAAGTTGTTCCGGTAGCAAGAAAGCTTTTTCGTCAGCAGTTGAAGTGGATACTAGCGTCGAGTTTTGTACGGAAGGCTGTTCAGCATTAAATGTAATTTTTTGATTGAGTATATCTAATTGATCTTGGATCAAGTAATCCTTAGCCGCGCTTTTAACCCCAATTTTTGAAGTACCATGATACAGAAGATGCTCCAACATGTGCGTCAGGCCAGTTGCGCCAGGATATTCGTTTGCTGACCCCACTTTTGCCACCCAACCAATCGACACATTGTTTTGACCTGGCTGGTTGAGTACCAAAAACTTCATGCCATTTTCTGTTTTAAATTCTTGAACTTGGTCCGATATTCTAGGTATCTCAGGCCAGTCCTTAGCTATCACTTGATGTAAAAAGAGTCCATTTCCCGTTACACTTGTGATGAAAAAAACACCTAACCAATTAAAGATTCTTTTTATGGAAAAGCTACCACCACATATTAAGCGATTTGGCTGACTTGTTACGACTGTATGAACTATAACCTGTTTTTTCATGACTTTTTGTTGAAACCTACAAACTGTTGGCTTAAATACATCTTTAATTTTTTGTCAGCTAAATCATGACCAGAAGACTCACGTCACTAGTTGACTTTAAAATTCACGTAATATCTTGTTCATTTTGCATTTTAGAATATCAAACTTATACTCACTGCTGATATGAATTGACGCAAGTTTAGACATAACCATGATTCATCTTACACAACTTTTTGGCATCGCTGGTGTTAAACCCACTGAGTCAACGACAGCGATTGCATTGTCGCGATTTTTTGAAATCGTTATTATCTTTCTTCTTCTGTGGTTTTTGATCGATTCTTTCGCTCGCTTTCACAGTAAAACGTGGATTGAACAAGCGTTGTTTTCAGATTGGTTTATCTGGTTTTTCTTTATTGTGGAAACCATGACCATAACGATTTTGTGCAAAGACCGTTTATTTTACCTGCGCACCAATTGGATGAACCTTGTCATTATCGGATTAGGTTTTGGCTTGCTCTTTTCATCAACGCCGAGTGATTACTCTTCTTACTTACGCGTTTTGAGAGTTTTAGTGTTTTTTAGTTTATTTGGTGCCGTCCCAGCGAAAATTTTAGGTTTTCTCAATAAGAATCATTTAGGGGCAACATTATTGGCTGCATTACTCATGGTGATTTTATCAGGGTTTTTTATTGCGATTCTTGATCCTGCCTTGGATACACCCATTGAAGGTTTATGGTGGGCATGGGTGACCATGACCACGGTGGGTTACGGTGATTACGCACCGGTTTCAATTCCTGGAAGAATTTTTGCCGCTGTTCTAATGTTATGTGGTATTTTGGTAGTTTCAGTAATTACTGCCAATTTTTCAGCCGCTTTTTTATCAAAAGAAGAAGAAGAGATCTCTGAGAATGAAAAAAAAATCTTCGAAAAATTAGAAAGCTTAGAAAAACAAATCAGCGAATTACATGGTAAAATCGACAATATCCAGCGAGAAAGCAAAACCAGTTCATCTAAAACTTCTTCATGACGACAAAAATTCGTAAAAAACTTAAACTTATTTTAAATATTTTACTCGCCTAATTTGTCGTCTCTTCTTTATCATCTGATTGTTGAGCAGCAGTTTCAAAAGTTTGTGCTGATTTTGTTAAAAACTCTTCCTGGCTTGTGGGAGTCATCCAGTAATAGTCTTGATGGTATAAGATATCACTATAAACAGGCAGAGCAATAAAGTCTTTTTTTTGTATGTGTTCTTGGACAGTTCCATACCCAATCACTAAAAACGCCATGCCAATAGAAAAACGTCGCCGTGTTTTGGGACCATGGTTAGTTGCCAAATACATGTTACTCCATAGAGCTAAACCCAGAAAAATACCAAAGCTCCAACGCTCAACAAAACCGGGCAAGTGGTTGCTTTGCCAGTTAAAAGCAAGCCACTTAGCGAATTCTTCAAACAGTAATAAGATCATGAGTAACAATGCCGTCGTACCGAAATGACTAAAAAATCGCATTTCATGGCGGCTAACTCGACCGACGAATGTCCATAATGCAGACCACATGGCTAAAAAAATCAGATAACCTATTAAATGATTAGTCCATGATGATAACCAAGAGTCGTGTAGGCTACTGGTTTGAGATTGCAAACCGGTGTAAATGACGAAAAGCGATAACACGATACCAATGACAAGAGGCTGCCCCATGGAAGACAGAAAAGTATCAGCGGACGTTAATCGAACGGTCTCCGTGACAGCATGCGTAGATTGATAAAATCTTATCCGCCACTTACCCATAACGACTTCATCACCAGATTGTAACAACAGGCTCTCTCCATGACACCGTCGATTTTTAAATCCTGTACCATTGATTGTATCTGCATCCGTGAGTTGCCAAGCATTGAGAGATTCATTCACTTCCACAGTTACATGATGTGGAGAAATATGTGGTTCTGACAAAATAACATCACAGCTAAAAGCGCGCCCTAAAGTAAAGGAAGTTTTACTTGTACGAAACCGTTCTAAAAATTTCCCTGAGCGGCTATAAACTTCTATTATGGTTTCCAACGACTATACCTCATAAAATCTTGAGCGAAGCGAATACCATTTTTTTTTGTAACACCACCTAAAGCAAAATGACTTATAACTCCTTCTTGGTAGCGATCTAATGAAGCAGTAACAAATAAGACATCATATAGCAATGGAAAATTGTGGTATTGACGAGAACAAAAAACACTTTTATATGCTCCTTCTTTGTTGACTATGTCTTCATGACAAACAAAGCTAGAGACATCGGTTTTGGTTGCCCGATTTCCAGCACTCATATGCCGAATACGATTACTATACCATTGATAAAACTGATGGGAATTTAGGCGGGTGGTATAAACAAAGTGAAACTCATACTCCACGGAGCCGGTTGATAACCGCGGAGATAAAAACATAGACCCCTCACTTCGACAACGCGTGTACACACTTTTTATCAATCGTTCATCATCATTTTGCGCATCGCCCCAGCATGAAATAAACGGGGCAATTTCTCCAATAACTTGTGCCTTACCTAGATTTTTTTCAGGCCATTTCTTTTGATACAAAGCTTGCATAAACAAGCTTTCATTTTTATAAACTTGCTGAATAATTTGTTTTTGCAAAGACGTGAAATCGTCTATATGATTGAGCTGCGCTTTATTTAATAAAGCTCGTATTTTTTCTAAAGGCACTAAAAAACCGAGTTCATTGCCGGCAGTCGCAACATTGACACCAACTAATTCACCCTGACGATTTAATACAGGTCCACCACTCATTCCAGGATTAATAGGCCCCGTAAACAACAAGCGAGAATAAAACGCTTTGGCCACATAGCCATTAAAGGTCCCTTCCACAACCGTAAATCCCAAATCATGGGGATTACCTAATGAATAGATTTCCTCGCCTTTTACAGGTAATTGATGAGACAAGGGAATGGCTAAACGCTTCGACAAGATTGTCGTGGGTTTTAACAGGGCTAAATCATTAATCACATCTACAGCGATCACATCCATGGGGAGTCGATTATTTTCTTGATTCACCACTTCAAGGGCATATTTATCAGGCTCTTGAACATACGGAGCAACAACATGATAGTTTGAAACAAGTAACCCCTGAGAGCTCGCAAAGAAACCACTGCCAATAGCCGCTTTAGTACGCGATTGTTTTTCAAGAACACGCACTTGGTAAACACTTTGGGAGAACTGATCGAACAAGGTTTTTGCGTTCGAATCAACTTGCGCATTAATTATCGAACTAAAACTTAACGTAAGCCCTAAAACCAGTATTGTTACTCTATTTTTCAATGGAATCGACATCACATGTTCACTTTTTATCCAGAGTTTAGCCTAATTCAAGGGGTTATGCCTATCTCAATAAGAAAAAAGTCGAATAAAATTCTTGTTATCCACACTTTTTATTCCTGCTTTGCCGTGTTAACGTCATTAAACACTAAGGAGCTTCGATTTCATCTTAGCAAGACTCAGATCATTAAGTGCTAGACTCAATGAATAGCATCACAACACGCTTTACATGGAGCCTGTTATGTCACAGCAAAACCCTATTCAAGCTTTTCTTTTCTTAATAACCACTATGGCTCCCGCTTGCTTTGCCCACAGTGGCCCTGGCGATATCCATTTTGTTGCGGAACAAGGAAAAAATACGGGCGATTGTACTTTTTTTGCGACCCCCTGTGCGAGCTTAGCTTATGCCAGTACCCAAGCACAGAAAGGTGATAGAATTCACGTTGCTCAAGGTCATTATTCAGTCGACAGCGAAGCCTTATTTATTTTGTTGAGCGATATCATTCCGGTAAATGGTGGTTTTTCCATGGCCGACCAATTTACCCAACAGTCACCCAGCCGTTTTGAAACAACTTTAGTTGGTTTACCTTTTCATTATCGCGAAGCGCTTGCCCAAAAAGGTTTTCGTTTAATTGCCGATAAAAAAACGCAAGTAACGCCTAAAACACAACAGGCTCTCGCCATTTATGAAAAGGCAACCGCCAAGCGCTCCACACCAGCCAATTGTGTTAATGGAAAAGCTGATGTTTATTCTTGCAGCAACATTGACATGCTAGCACACCTACCCCTTTCAGAATTAACGGGTAGCACGAATGCAACTAGCGTGAATGATATTTGGGGTCATATCGATTTAAATACCAATCGTGAATATGCGGTCATTGGACTCAATACGGGCACCGCCATTGTTGATGTCACGACGCCGGATTCACCCAGTTGGATTGGCACCATCCCAGGCGTGACTTCGGATTGGCGCGATGTGAAAGTTTACCAAACCTTTGATACCACAACCTCCAGCTATTTAGCGTATGCTTACGTAACAACGGAAGGTAATAACGGTAATTTGCAAATTATTGACCTCAATCAACTTCCAGATAACGTTAGTTTAGCCAACACCATCGATGAATTTTCCACAGCTCACAATGTTTACATTACCAATGTGGATTACGCCAATGGTTTAGCGCTAGAAAGTCTCACTCCCGTCTTGTACATTGCGGGCGCCAATAAGCAAGGAGGTGCTTTTCGTGCATTTTCTCTCGACAATCCAGTTGAGCCTACATTAATTGCAGAGCCGCCTAGCGGTACGGGTTATGTGCATGATGCAACGAGTTTTTCCATCACTGATTCTCGCGCCGACCAATGCCCCAATGCCTCTGAAGGTCGTTGTGATCTCGTGGTTGATTTTAACGAAAATACTGTTGATATTTGGGATTTTACCCAAACCAACGCCCCTCAACTCTTATCCCAAACACCTTATTCAGGTGCTTCTTATGTACATTCTGGTTGGTGGAGCGAAGATAAGTCTTTTATTTTCATCCAAGATGAGCTAGATGAAAGTGATAGAGGCACACGCACTCAGTTACGTACATTAGATATTTCTAATTTAACCTCACCACAAGTCACACATATTTGGGAAGGCTCCACTTACGCTATAGATCATAATGGCTTTGTGAAAGGCGATCGCTATTATATGTCGAATTATCGTCGTGGTTTAAGCATTTTAGATATTTCACAACCCAATGCTATACGTCAAGTCGGTCTATTTGATACGTTTCCATCACCCAGTGATAATGTCGCTTCTTTCAATGGTGCTTGGGGCGTGTATCCTTTTTTACCCAGTGAAACTTTACTGGTCAGTGATATTGAATATGGATTGTTTTTATTAAAAGAGAAAACGGTAACAGCACCTACAGAAACTAGCGTTATTAATTTTTCACAAGCTACTTTTTCTACGTTAGAAACGGCAGGAAGCACTCAAATTACTTTAACGCGTCAGGGCACAACTACTGGCGAAGTCACAGTTCGTTATCAAACGCTGGACGATATTGCAGATGCATCAGATTATGAAGCAACAAGTGGTGAAATCGTCTGGGCAGAGGGTGATAGCAACAATAAAAGTTTCTCTATCAACATTATCAATGACAACAACACAACGGAAAATCGCACAGAAGATATTTCACTGACTCTAGAAATAATTGCAGGTAATGCCGTGCTGGGTGAAGTTGCTCAAGCCAAACTCACCATCGATGATCCCAGTCAACCAGACGCGAGCTCTGGCAATGCTACTTCTAGTGGAGGTGGGGGCGGTGGTAGCCTTAAAAACTTATTGGTTTTAACTATGGCTTTATTTGCGCTGAAAGGGTTTCGGCGCAAATAACGTTTAATGAACGTTGAGAATTATATTCGATATTCAATATTTAACGTATAAGTATCACTTGCTTCATCTTCAAAATTAGAAAAATAACGAAGACCTACTGATAGTTTATCACTTAAAAAGTGTTGCATTCTTAAACCATAGTCATTTTCAGCCGCTTGCACAATATTATAGGTAAGGCCCACTGATGTATACTTTGAAAAATAATAGTCACCAAACAAGCTTGTCCTATCAATATCAAACTCTGTATTTAAAGAATATGCAAATCCTGCTGCAAGATACGTTTCAGTTCCCAAATCACTGAAATATTTACCCGATAAGAAATAACTTTCAGCGTCTTCGTCTACAGAAGCTGTAAACCCAATATAATCATTACCCGTTAAATGATGTGTGTACTCTGTACTAAGAATGATACTATCATTACCTGAATCACTCTCTATACTCTCTATCGCTATCGTCCAGTTTTCTTGCAAAAAATAGCCTAAACTGGCTTGCCAATCAACTTGTGTATAATCATAAGTAAAGCGCGTACCAGTCAAAAAAGATGTAAATTCTTCGTCAACCTGACGCCTTATGTAACTCCCTCCGATTATAAATTTATCAAAAATAAACTCCCCTGCTACAGAGAAGTTTTTACTTTCTCTGTTGGCCAAATCAAAATCTATTTCACTATAAGATGCTGACAGGCTCAAAAAATCATTATCATTAATATATTCTAATTCGGCCAAAGGCCCTAATGGGCTTTGTGGTGTAAAATAATACTTTGTCCCTAAAGAGAAAGCTTCTGTTGTAAAATCGATATCACTGTTATCCGTGTAAAAATATTCAAATCTATTCGACCACTGAAAATCCGAAGCAATAGCACTAATTGATGTTAACCCTAAAGCAAAAAATGCATGAATTTTTTTCATTTCAATTCCCTAAAACAATGAATGAGTTAATTTGATGCACTAAGCTTAATTTGCTAGGCTGAACCCAACCTGAATTTTAACAACAAAGAATCTCTATGAAGCTTTTTTGATATTAATGACCATCTTATGCCTATTGGGATGTACTACCCCGGGGCAGCTGCATTACATCAACGCTAAAGGCGAGACAAAAATTGGATGTAATATTGAATTTATTGGGATGCCAAGCGTCGATAAATACGCTGTTGAGTGCACCTTAAATTTTTGTGCAAAAAAATCATTCAGCAAAGTGACTAGATGGAAAATGCTGATTTATTGACAATTGATATCAGTATTCCCATACCACCTTGTGGACAAAAATGGACGCATAGGATCCTAAACAAAAATTTCGCGCCAAAGCATTAACCAAAAAAGAATATGGTTACATAGCAGTGCATATCGAACTGGGTTTAGCAAAAATTCATCATTGTTTATGATTGTATAAAATAGTTAATTTTTAATAATGAAGAAACCATCAAGCCATATCTATCAAAAAACGTCTTTTCTAGCAGAGAAAAAGTCTTGGCAAGTATCTAAATTTGACATTAACATTTTATGTTGCTGAGAGAAAACGCAGAAGTAATTAGTATTGCTACTTGAACGCCATCTCTATTGAATAATGACCTAATCCGTACGATTATCACTCAATCGAGTGATTTTAGGTGCGCATCGTGGGTCACTTGCAGGCAAGTGGCCGCGAATGAAAGGCAATCGCACCTTGTTACCACAAGACACATCAACCAACAAACCTGAATTACGATCCACCCAGTAGTATTCTACTTTATCATTCACGGGCAATGCTAAGGGTTCGGTTTTGATTTTTTTCATGAACTCCGTCCAAACGCGTAACGCACCGTTAGCCCCAGTTAAACCAATACTTTGATTGCTGTCGTTGCCTAACCACACAGTAGCTAAGTGGTTACCACTAAATCCAGTAAACCAACTATCTCTTAAATTATCGCTGGTTCCCGTTTTACCTGCCAAAGCTATATTAAGCTGTTTTTCCAAAGTTTTTGCTGTGCCTTCCTCGACGCTCTTCATAAGACTGGCTTTTAGTAATACCATCGTCTCTTCTGGGAAAATACGTTTTGCCACGACCGGATAACGTCTCAATGGCTCACCTTCTGCTATGACGGCTTTAATGACTGTAGGCTTAGTAAGAAGCCCCTCATTGGCAATGGTTTGATAAATGGTGGCAATTTCAAAAGGCGATAATTCTAGCGCACCCAATGTTAATGCTGGATACGGATAAAACGACTTATTAAAGTCGAAAGCTTCTAGCGTTTCGACCAGATTTTCGACACCCACTTCTACCCCCAAACGCGCTGTCGATAAATTATAGGAGTTCGCCAAGCTCTCAAACAATAGAACAGCACCATGTTCTTTTTTATCAAAATTTTGTGGCTCCCATAGTGCACCATTACCTAAACGCAATGACAAGGATTCATCGTTTAGCCGTGTTGAAAGTGAATAACGTTCAGGTTGATTTAATGCTGTAAAATAAACGAGAGGTTTTATTAATGAGCCAATTTGTCTTTGTGCATCGAGTAAACGATTAAATCCAGAAGTACTTGACGATTTACTACCTACCAAACCTAAAATTTCGCCATTTTCTGGTCGTGTCAGTATGACGGCCGCTTCCAATTCACTGCTAGCGCGTTGCTGTAGAAGAGCGACACTACTCCTGATAGATTCACGTATCCACTTTTGTACAGCAGGCTCAATAGTCGTAAATATTTTTAAGCCTTTTTGACGAATATCATTGGTAGAATAGTCTTGACTCAATTGCCGTTTCACCAAATCTAGAACAGCACTATCAACAATTTGTGTTTTTCTCGAAGGCTTGATCGCCACAGATTGTTGCGACCAGACGAGCCGTTGTTGTGGCGTAATAAGACCTTGCTTCTCCAGTATGGTGAGAATTTCTTGGCGGCGCTGTTTGGCTCGCTCAGGATTTGCTAGAGGATTGTAAGCTGAAGGAGCCTTTATTAAAGCAATTAGCGTAAGCTGCTCAGGCTCGGAAAGCTCTCGCAATGGACGTCCAAAAAAATGATAGCTAGCCAAACCAAAACCATGAATGGCTTTGTTACCTGCTTGCCCAAGAAAAATTTCATTAAGATAAGCTTCAAAAATTTGTTGTTTTGAGTATTTAGTTTCGAGCATCAAAGCCATCAATATTTCATTAAACTTGCGCCACAAGCTTTTTTCTGGTGTTAGAAATAAATTTTTCACAAGTTGTTGTGTGATAGTACTGCCGCCCTGAACGCGACTCCCCGCATCAAAATTGGCCTTGGCTGCACGTAAAATAGCCTTTGGTGAGATACCAAAGTGGTCATTGAACTGTCTATCCTCTAAAGCCATTACCGCTTCGCGTAAGAATTCAGGAATTTCTTCACCTGATACCAGTAGCCGCTGTTCTCGTGAGTGATTAATGAATTGCCCTAAATACATCGCATCTAAGCGAAAAAAATCAAGAGCTCGATCAGCCTCTAAATCAAAAATGCTATCAATCCATCCGCTACGAAAAGAAATCACTATTTTTTGAGGTTCAAGTTTTTCATCCCACAAATTAAAAGCCCTACGAAAAAGGCTGACACTTGAAGCGTCTTCTCGGAACTGGCCTTCTTGTTCCACAAATTGTGTTTTTTGATAACCAAGCGCTTCAAGATGTTCGACTAAATCGGACTTAAAGAGAACATCACCTAAAATAATTTCTTTGGGTTGAGCATAAACTTGAGCAGCCAAGTCCCATGGATTGGCAATAAACTCACGATCAATCTTGGCATTGAGAAACAATAAATAACACGCGCACACTGTTAACAGCGTAAACAAAAATCGCTGAAACGTGTTTTTTTCTGTTTTTTTATTCTTAATCCAGCGGCGACGTAACTGATTTTTCTTTTGGTTACGCTGCACAGTGGATGCTGGTCTTTTCTTCTTATTTTTCGTCATAGTCTAAAGTGGATTTAATCATTATGCTTCAACGCGATATGTTAACAATGAGATAGGATATTACCGATATAGAGGGAAAAATGTTACTGATAAAAAGATTAATTTTCGAACAGTAGATAAGCTAGACAAAGAACACGTGACATAATTCAACATTGCCACGTGTCCTGTGGATATATCTATTATTTGACAAGCATACCTGCAATGGTACGAATGCCGTGGCCTGTTGCCCCAGCATTATACTGGTCATTTCCACTGTCTATATAGGCCGCAGCTAGATCTAAGTGCAGCCAACGGGTCTCTGCTTGCGTCACAAAACGCGATAAAAAGCCTGCCGCATTCGACGCACCTCCCATACCACCACCTTTCATAGCTCGGCTATTTGCGGTATCAGCAAAGCTTGATGGACATTTATGACGGTGAAATTTGGCTAAAGGCAGTGGCCAAAGGGCTTCTTCTTCATTTTGAGATACTGTTAACGCTTGTTCTCGCAATGCATCACTCAATGTAAAACATGCATTATAATCTTCACCCACAGCAACCATGGCGGCCCCTGTTAATGTCGCAGCATCAATAATGAGCGGCGCTTTTGATTCAGAAGCCAGTAGCAAACCATCCGCAAGTACCAACCGGCCCTCGGCGTCAGTATTCGCAATTTCTACAGAAACACCGTTTTTATAAGTTAAAATATCACCTAATTTGTAAGCATGCCCACTAATCAAATTTTCTGCACAACAAAGTATCAACCGAACTTTTTTCGTTAATCCCCGTTCAATAGCTAAAGCAAGCCCAGCCGCCACAGTGGCGGCACCTGCCATATCACATTTCATTGAGAACATGGACTCACTGGGTTTGATGCTGTATCCACCACTATCAAATGTAATGCCCTTACCCACTAAAACCGCATCAAAATCGTCGCCTTTGTGGCCCGCAGGCGAGTAGTCCAAAACTAACATAGCTGGAGGCCTATCACTCCCACGACCCACATTATAAATACCAACGTAACCTTCATTCACTAATTCGTCACCTTGTAGGATACGAAAGCTGATACAATCTGTTGCTAATGATGTTAAATGTTCTGCCACATCGCGTGCTAGCTTGGCTGGAGATAAAACTTCAGGTGTGGCATTAACTAATTGTTTTGCCCAGGTGAAATGTTTTTTTCTGGCTTCTAATTCATGCTGGGCTTCTTTCATTAATGAGGGAGCTTCGATGCCCCCTATCTGTTTTGCATTAAAGAAGCCTTGGTGAAATGCCCATTGCTCTTCTAGATTCCATCCTTCGCCGATTAATTGGACTTGTTTAGCTCCCATGCCCAAAATCATTTTCGCGGCTTTTTGAATGCGCAAAGCAGCGGGTTCCTCTTCTAGTAGATGGATAATAATCTCAGATTCTCGCAAAGAAACCAGATTATTGTCACGCCAGGCTGATGTTGGAAGATTCCGCGTTAAAGAAACGTTCACGAGTGTGTTGCTCATAGGCTGCATTTTTCTCCAAGTTAAAACGGGGGATGTTGAAATGGCTAAGGCAACTTAGGAAAACGTTAATCCAAACTTCACTTGAATTTTAGTTAACGCATATGCCCCAACTTGCCTTTTTTGACTGAAAGGTAATTTTCATTTTTAGGGTTAACACCATAAATCATGGGTACACGTTCGATAATATTGACACCAGCATCACTCAAAGCATTAACCTTGCGTGGATTATTCGTCATTAAACGAACGGAATCAATGCTTAGCTCTTTCAACACTTGTGGTACAACACTGTAATTACGCTCATCAGCACCAAAACCCAACGATTCATTCGCCTCGACAGTGTCTTGTCCTTTATCTTGAAGTGCATAGGCACGAATTTTATTGAAGAGACCTATACCACGGCCCTCTTGTCGAAGGTAAATAATCATTCCAGCGCCACGCTCAATAATGAGTTTCATAGATGCTTCTAGCTGCGGCCCACAGTCACAACGTAAGCTTGAAAAGGCATCCCCCGTCAAACATTCGGAATGAATACGCATAAGTACTGGATTACCATCACTGATATTGCCGTGAGAAAGCAGAACATGCTCTTTTGAGTCATCGGGTGCACGAATACCTCGCATGTCAAACTCACCCCAAGTAGTTGGTAACTTAGCTGACTCTTGCATTAAAACCACGTTATATACCTCTGTTAACTGAACAAAAATTTTATGGTTTCCGTATAAAAGCCAACGTGAAGGATTCAATCGTTGCAATGTTGCAACAAAAAGTGAATGATAATGAAAATTAAGTGTTCAGTTAACAGAGGTATATAACGTGGTTTTAATGCAAGAGTCAGCTAAGTTACCAACTACTTGGGGTGAGTTTGACATGCGAGGTATTCGTGCACCCGATGACTCAAAAGAGCATGTTCTGCTTTCTC
>JBCCZV010000031.1:0-36387 GCA_039187085.1 Pseudomonadota bacterium | reverse complement strand
GTACTAACTACTTGGCAAAAAGATGCTTACTTGATTATTTGTTTTAGCATGCATCCTGAAAATCCTTATGAATTTATTGAACTGGCTTGTTTAGACAATGAGGGTAATTCTCTTCAATATTATTTCCTCCCTAAAGACTTTAAAAAAATTTCATCGAAATGGTTAATGCATCAAGGATTAAGTCGAAAGAATTTTCGTCTGGCTGTTCGTTGGTCTTTTATGCAAATGGAATTACTCTCCCTTTTTCACCAAGAATGCTATCAATATCGATTAACTGATGATAGTGAATTACTAAGTATGGCATTGGAGTATCAATGCAAAAAAAGTTTATTCGATACGAAACTTCCTAAGTTCACAGATGTGCTCGATGTGTTTTCTCAAATACATCCTTTGATTTTTCCAAAAACAACAAAAGATGGTGGTAATGATAAGTTTGCCAAAATTTATCAATTATTAACTCGAACAACGCCATTACAAAATACTTTTCGTGCCATTGAGCGTTGTCAAATCATCCAACAATTTATTAATCGTCATAGTTAAATCCCCCAAAACGCGAAAGTGAAATACCTGGGGACTTTGGCCGTCATGGCGGTTTGATGACGGCCGTTTTTTATCTTCATTCAGCAAAAGGAGAAAGCACATCATGACTTAGTTAACCCTAACCACGACTTATCACAATAACACCTTATTTTTTACTTTGTACGACAACACTTAGAGATTGACAATGAAACGATTATTAACAGTGATAACGCCATTAACGGCTATCGCATTTTCTGGGGCGGTATACGCCTCAGCATTTGATGAGCACGCCAAGGAGTGGAACACGGACCTATCCGAACAACCGGCGGGCGTGATGATGGATAAGCTAGAACGCTATGAATTACGCACAGTCACCCCGTATCAAATCATTTTTAATGAAACAGAAATTCGCTACCCGGATGTGAATCAATTGGGTGATCCTTTCATCATTCGAGAGCAGCTTTGCGAACCTGGCAACTGGGTCCTGTCGAGTTGTATTTGGTTAACTGTCGGCCAGACGTATTCATTAAAAAGCACGGATGCGGACAACTACTATCAGGTCAAAGACAGTAGCGGTTTACTGGAAACTCTATTTTTGTACGATCCTAGCTTGCGGAGTCATCGCAGTGAAGGTTATACCGCCGGTTTTTATTCGAGTTTAACCACACAGCCACCGCAAGGGAATGTCTATTTGCACGCAGAAGTTGTCTCGGATTATTTTGATGGACATCGCGGACCCGAGACCAGTGTGATGGCCACTTACCGCGTCAGTCCTGGTGTCACCGTCGCATTCACCTTGTATGAGCAATTTTTTGATGAAAGCCAATGGCGTGTTGTGGATAGCCAAACGGTAACCCACAAAACGACCTTTGATAATGTCAATCTTAGCCATACAGCATCACGTCAAATCCCCGCATGGTACCGTTTAGAAATGCAAAGAGTTAGCGGACATACCAACGATCATAGCCCTTTTATCGAACTCAAGCACGTCCAAGTGATCGGTGAAAAATGTACTCAAATTGGTTTGGGTTGCATTCCCCAATTTTAAATTAACGTGAATAAGGAACATAACGATGCGACAGTATTTATCAGCCATTGGATATGCATTAGCGAGCACGGCCAGTTGGGGAGCCAGTATTCATTTTCCCATTATTGATCAGGACGTTTGCCAAGTCCGAGGCAGTTACCTGTACAACTGTGCACCGACGTCGGTCTCACAACACTTAACCCCAACCTATGCCTATGTGCCGCTAGAAACCCATGTCACTTTAGACGATACCGGTTACTGCACACTCTACGACTTAGTATTCACCGTTACCGCTGATGGACAGGTGGTAGATAGCCGCCATGTTTTTTCAACGGATACCTTTATCGTCCCGCAAGCCCACGCGACGTTGGCGTTTAGCGTCACCACACCGCCGGGATATTACCTCAGCCAGTGTGAAGCTAGCGCAACCATCACAACCGATGTGTTAAATCGCCCGCAATTGAACAGCAATCTCCGGGTGTTAAAAGCCAGCACCACGGCGGAGCTGAATGATGTGCTGGACTTGATTGCAAAACAAGAAACCATCATCGACCTAAGTGCAGTGGTCAGCGCCTTGAATACGCTGATAACCTTTACAGAAGCGGAACTCAATAATTATTACGCCATTACCGAGACGCTGGATGCCTCGTGTCCTGATGGTGATCGCTGTAGCTGGTCGAGTCACATGCTGCGGATCATCGATGAAAATTTAGGTTTATCCTTTGCCGATCAATTGCTGTTATTCACCCTGGGACAATCCCTCGATAACCTCACGCCCGAAGCCTGCTCGGTAGGCGAGTGTGCAGCCGACGTGATCAGTGAGGATGTGGCGGCGGTGATAGCCGGCGTGACCGAGAAGGTCCCGGATGAGACCACAGCGGAAGCGGAATTGGTGGAATATCATACCCGCCAACGTCAACTCACTAGCCAACTCAGTGAGTACCAATCGGTCGCGCAGTATTACGGTCTCGATTGGTACGCACTCTAACCCTCACCTTAACGAAGACACCTCAAGCCACCGCGTGGTTTGGGGTTTTTATGGAGAAAATGACGATGAAGCGTCGATTGTGTATCGGGCTTTGGTGTGCAGTGATCGCTGGGCCTGTGGCTGCCATCACACCGGAAGAAGCCTTAGAAAACTGTGAACGGGCCACGGACTATTATCAGACCTGCAAAAGCACCCCGTTAGCCTATGAAAAATGGCGTTGCCTGGAAGTGAGTGTGCGCGATATTCAGACCTACTGTATTGCTAACAATCATTGGTTGCTACGGCAACGGGCTGCCGAAACGCAACTCTTGGCCAGCCTCACGGCCAAGTATCAGGTCGAGGATAGGGTGGAAAAAGCGGCCCAAGCCCAATTAAAAACACGCCTCGAAAATTTAAACGCCATCACGGCAGTGTTCGAACCGCTCTTGCAACAAAAAGCGCAAGACATCGCGCGCTTTGCGCAGGATTTTCGTCGCGATCTGGTGGAGACCTTTGATGACGATTTGGCCCAACTGCAACAGTTAGCGGCACAAAGCGACGGCGACACCACCAGTGCCGACTTAACCCTGCGGATCACCCATATCGAGTTGTGGCTGTTTGAAGAGCGTCGTCGTCGGCATCAAACGGAGGCGCAAGTGGCCCTGTTACGGCACAGCTTGGCGCGCCTTGATCAGCGTTATCAGGCACAAATTGCCCCTTACTTAACGTTTATGGCGGAGGAAGGGATCAGCGCGTTACAAAGTCATACCTTGGTGTTGGATGAAATGACGGCGTATCTGGCGGCACGTCGGGATACGGTCGCGGCGCAATCGGACACCTTGTTGGCGAGCTTGCAACAAAAGTGGGAAACCTTAAGCAACAGTGAAACCCAACAAGCGGTCACCGACGCCTTGCAAACCAAAATTTATTTGGAGCGCAGCATCCGCTTTCTCACGACGGCCAATGCGTTAGTGCACGACTTTCAAAGCCCCACCACCAGTGGGTATTTGCGCTTGCCGTATTATGGCGAGTGGGTGGAGCGTGCCCACGCCGTGATCGAAGCGGCCGATGCCTGCGACGGGGCCTTGGGGGGATCCTGGCAACAAGCCGGGTGTGAAAAACTCACCGCGTTTACAGGCAATGCCGCGCGTTTCTTGACGCAACAATTGGCATTTGGTTTACAGCTGGCGTTGAATGCCTTAGACCAACACCCGGACAATCCGCAACCGGATACGCGCATCCACTTACAAAGCCTGATCGCGGCGGGCGAACTCGCCACGGCAGCGGTGTTATTGGACGGCATTTTACGGGAGATTGACGCATGAAAAACCTGATTCGTTTACTGGTTGTATGGTGTCTGTTGGCGACGACCACCGCCCAAGCTCTATGTTTTATTATCCATGTCAAACGCGGCACCGGCACCACCTATTGCCCTTCTCGGGAGGTGGGCCCACAAGATGCCGACGCCTTACACGACTTACTCAGCAATGGCGACGAATTTTCCTGTCGCGTGAATGGGCAAACGCTAGCGGTTGAAGCCGACGACACGGTGGACACCTCGACCGGCACCTCCCTGGCCTTTAAAGCCTGCTTTGAGGAACAAGACGTTATCCTGGATGGCGATAATCAGTTTGAATTTTTTAGCCACTACACCCTGCCCGAACACGCGGCGGATCATCAGCGCATTCAAAGCGGTTGGATCGATATTAAAGTGGAGTTGATGTCGGGCGGCCCGCGTGAAGGCTACCATAATCGTGAACGCCTGGCCTTGTTGTGCGAATGGCGGATGGATGCGGCCACCGGTTTTGATGGGGCCATTAACGCGACCTGCCAAAAAAATCTGACGTTTTCTTTGCGCGAGCTGGACCCAACGGCTTGGCGGCGTTTGCAGGACGCCTTGGAAGACATCAGTCGTATGCTCAACGCGCAGCCAGAACTGGAAGTGGAATGGCAAGACGCCTTGGAAGCCGCCGAAAGCACCTTAGACACCATTGCCGATAAACCCTTTGATGCCTTGTCGGAAACGGATCTCTCAGCCGTGGACAGTGCGCTATCGCGCTACCGGGATTTGAATACGGCGCTCACCACACTGCGCCAAGCGGTGGTGCAGTTACGGGAGCAGGTGGATACACGTTTAGCGGCCTTGAATGACTTGGTGGAAACCAGCTTGCACGCCGTGGGGGTGGAGCCGGCGGATTATCAGACCCGTCATCCTTTTGCCTTGCCCACCATTACCATTCCCCAGCTTATCCAAGATTACGCCTTCGAGGACTCCCAAAACTTTTACCAGGTGTATGCCGACGAGGTGTTATTGCAATTGCAAAGCTTTGAAGCGCAAGGTTTGCACACCGAGTTTTTGGAAACGGTGCAAGCCTGGTTAGTGACCATGGAGCGCATGCGCGATCATTTGGATGCTTATTCCTATGTGGCGAAAAAAGAATGGGAGGCGTTTTTCACCCACTTCACCCGTGTGGAGACCTATGTGTTTGGCAGCAGCACACAACCGGGCCAACTGTCGCGGGATTTATGGTTTACGGATTCGCCTTTGACGGCCGCACAACGTGAGTCGGTGGCGGTGATTGCCAATCACTTTCCGGCGATGGGGGCAGAAATAGCGGATGCTTTACGGCAGTGGCGCGCGGCCTTTACGCCAGGGCAAGCAGCGATAGCGGAAACCATCGGGGCGTTAGGCCAAGGCATTCAAGGTTTGGCTGATGAAGGCGAGCCGGTGAGTCATGCGCGGGATCTGGTGATGGGCGCTTTGGTGGTCTTGAAGGAAGCGGGAGCCTGTTTATCCTTGAGTGTCGCGGCCGGTGATTTTGGGGATTTGTACGAGCTGATCAACGGCAAAAGCTTGTGCACGGGTGACGCCTTAACGGTGGGCGAGCGGGCTTTTTCGGCGTTAGGATTAGTGGCCGGCAGCGGGGCCTTTTGGCGCGGCGTGGGCAAGTGGATCGGCTTGTTAAAGGAGAGCCAGCTAGCGCTACAAGTCACCCAACATCTGGAAGATGTCGGTCGATCTTTGGGTTTGAGTCGGGATCGCTTGCAAGCATTAGCACAGAATGTCAAAAATGCCTTGCCGTGTCAGGCGTTGCTACTAGCGCGCGATAAAGGTGTCCTGCTTAGTGCGAATTGTTTCCCGCCCGAGTTTACGGCAAAGTTTGCGGAGCTCTTGGGATCGGCACAAGCGACAGCCGCGAAATATCACATTACGGATGTCGAGCGCATTACCGCGTTGGTGTACATGAAGTTGCCCGATGGTTTGGATGAGTTGGGGGATATACTGGCGAGGATGAGTCCCCGATATCCGTCTGCCGGTTTAGTCGAAACGTTTCCCGATGGCTCACGACGGTATCGTAAAACGATCGATGGCATCGGTGACGTTGACATCACCTATAGCCGCCATGGCTTTCCGGATTTTTCCGGCTATATGAAAACGGATTTACAACCGGGACAAGTCAATACCGTGAATATTGAATATCAAGGGGATTATTATAATGACTTTAGAATCGCTAGTGAAAAAGCCGGTTTTTTTAATGCCAAAGGTTCTCCATGTATCCCAATTGGTTTTACTTGGCATCATGATGTGCCTATTGGTGTGATGCGGTTGGTGGATAAACGGGTACATCAAACAGAAGGAGGTTTTTCACACCGAGGGGGGACAGCACTTTTTAGGGCAATTACTGGAGGTACTTACCCTGGAGGAAGCATTACTGGTTGTGAGTCTTAAAGGCTTTGGGGGTGTTCCCCCTAAAGCATTTTCAAAAGGAGAAACGCACTATGCAAAAACAACGAATTGATAATAAAAACACTTTGGAAAAACTGGGCGTGGAAAAATTTGGTGATGTATTTCGGTATTTACTGCCTTTTATCGAGCCTTGTGTGATGTTTAAACCTTCAGGAGCCAAAGCCACTCTTGGAACTTCCAAGTTAGGTGGGTTGCCTGATCTCCCCGCTAACCAGACTTGGCCTCAAGCACCCAACGGACAATATTTGAATTTTATTGGACAATTCAATTTAGGGGAGATGCCGATACACCTTGATGGTCCCAAAGAAGGCATGTTGTATATTTTTTTGGGGGAAGTTTATAGTTACAACGATAAATATCCACATGTAATTTTTAGTAATGAATTACCTCAAAAAAATAGCTTTTGTCCACAACCCGAAAATATGTTTAGCCCAACCGTTACTGAAGGTCTGGTAGAATGTGCTGTTGAGTATAGCAAAGGATTATCTATTTTAAATATGAAAGATCTGGCTAAAGCTGAAGGTTACGATGAATTTGAAAAGCAATGTATTAACATTAAAAATTCTTCGGTTAATGATGATGTCATTGGACAAACGCTTCAATGGATCAATCCTGAAGATTACGGTAGTTATTTAGGTGCGCTTTTTACCGGTTTCGGATTGTGTAAATACCCTAAATCTTGCCGTCAATTACTTTGCATTCCCTCATTTTTAGAAGCAAAAGTTTTATGGGGAGATGCTGGTTGGCTCGCTTTTTACATTATGCCAGAAGATTTTGAACAATTAAATTTTTCTCACACGATGGCTTTTATTAATTCTGGCGAATAACTTTTATGGCCACTTTGATTGGTTATTTAACAAAACAAGGCTTGAATACACGCAAGCATTGTCAAAAACAAAAGTTTTACGTATCCAAGCAAGGGATACGTTTCAGGGAATATTATGGAAAACATTCATCAATTACTTCAAGCAGTCAAAAATGCTCAACATCACGTTCGTTATCATCCCGCCTCAGCGTTTACCATTGAAAAAGCGCAAGGGTTGTTTGGTAGGAACTTCTGTGATGCGTACCAATACTTTTTAAAACATTGGGGACACCTACGCATCAATAACAGTTGTGTGTTGGGCTTGTCTCAAGCATCGCCCAGCATTCACGACAAGAATTCTTTTTTAGGGGAAACTTTGCAATTTCGACAAAAATATCTCAAAGATTCACACTTTAGTGTGATAGAAAATTGTGATGATCAATGGTATTTTTTGCTTCATCATGGCAATGGTAAGGTGTACAGCTTTGACCCTCTTCAGGCGAAACACACGCCAAACGCTCAAGACCTCGTCATGCCTGAAAAAGAAAGCTTTACCGATTATTTGCACCATTTCATTGAAAACTTTATTCGCTAAATAGCATGGAGCCTGTATGATTTTTTCAAATAAAACGCTGTTGATGCCTGTACTCCTTTCTGCGATAACGGGTTGTAATAATAACGACGGTGCGCCTGGCATAGTGGCTGAGCCACCATCCACGGAAGAATTAGCAACTTTGCTTTACCTACCCGAGATTGATAACTGTGGTGTCATAGAAATCACTAAATATTTAGGAAGAACCAACCCCTTTGAACAGCGTTTAACGGATGAGACGTTAACTGTGGGTGCCAAACCTGCTGTTGAATTGCTTATACACCCTGATAATGCAACGGCGAGCATCGATTTTGATGTGGATGATCAGCAAGTCTCCTATGCTTGCCAAACCATCCGCCACGCGCTTGGCACCTCTGGTTTCGATGTTTGGCAAGGCCCAAAGAGTATGTATACCTATGGTTATGAAGACCAGCATTTTTATCATACGCCAAGTATCACTTTTTACTTACAACATAATGGTGCTTACGCATGGCAAGCATGGAATGATATGGGACGTCCGTCAACGGCCAATGCCGCCTTATATCGCGCTGAATTTAGTATGAAATCGCTGGATGATGATCCCAATTCTATTCCTAACCCAATCAGCGTGCGTAGTGTGGAATTGGACATTTATTGCGAGTCTTCTATGGAGACGCAATATGTTTGGTTCTCTCAAATCCCTGGTTATGACGACACCCATTGTGAGTTCAATGATGCATTTCAAAACACGGTGTGTTTAGGTGTGGCTGTGTTACCAGAAAGTATTCAAAGGTGTGAATTTTCTGGCAATAATATTGAGTTTCCTGATAACGCGGGGGCTTTTGTTTATGCCAATCTCAATGGAAAAATTGAAAGGTTTGAAGAAGGTTTCAATCTCATTATTGACACGATTGAAGTGATTCCCTTTTAGTCTCAAGCCAAAAAATAACGAGCAGATGATAGGGTGATGGCTATTATTATTTTTCATCCCCTTCTGAAGCGATGATGAGTTTCTACCTATTATCATCCTTGGCTCTTCCTCTTTTTCAGCGTTGTGTTTAAATACGCTGTCTATTTTCTCATTGTGATTCAAGCGATTGCGCTTTGTGGGGGATATTTTGGCACTCGTCAAATTTTTATCAATAAACTCTATATAGTGATTCCATATTGAGGGGCATTATCAAATGCCAAAGGTGTCATTATACTCTTTTCATTGAAATTTTGTTATTCAGTCTTTATTGGAGATCGAAATGTTTAAAAACTTTATGAATTCTCATTCTCCATGATTACTCAAACCATTAGGCGGTTTTGCCAAGTAATTTCATTAAATGATTGAGGCCTTATTATGAAAAAATTATTTATAACCACAACACTCGCTGTATCAATGCTAACACTATTAGCCAGTACATCAACAGTCCAAGCCACACAAGCTGTTAAAACTAAACAACCCAAACTGCTTGCTTCTTTACCACAGGCATATAACTCACCAGCGAGTTTTACTATTGATGCCTTCAACAATGTGCTTTTTACTTCGCCTAATTTACACAATGAGACATTTGTTAAGCAGAGAGTCATTAGTCAACCTGCAACACCTGTTATTGGCTTAATCAATCAAAAAAATGACGTTGAAACTTGGTACACATTTAAACAAGAAGATATGGAGCCAACCAGTAAGACTGTCGTCCCTATGGGATTGGCAAAAGGCCCGGATGGCAATATTTACATTGCTGACATGCAACTATGGGCGGGTGGTGAGTCCCGTATTATCCGTGTCAATGTAAAAGAGGGTAAAGCTGTCAGCGTAGATGTTGTTGCTAAGGGAATGTCATTTCCTAACGCTCTCGCTTGGAATGGCAATGATTTATATGTCACTGACACAGTCTTGGCGACTGTAAAGGGTAAGTCAACAACTAGCGGAGTTTATAAATTTAATCTTAAACAGTTAACAGCAAACAAACCTGTGCAAATTTCAGCTTTCAAAAATAAGAATGAGCATGATAAACACCTCTTTGAAATTTTTACTTCCAATGGCAGCTTAGGCTTTGGTGCTAATGGCCTTGCTTTCGATGATCAGGGCAATATGTATACAGGATTGATGGAAGACGGTACCGTTTTCAAAACATCACAAGACGAGAGTGGTAATCAATTAAAATCCAGGTTATTTGCAAAGGGTATGATTGCTAACGATGGAATGCATTGGGATAAGCGTACGCAATCTCTCTACATTACCGACCTTTTTGATAATGCGGTATACAGTATTACGCTTGATGGCAAATTAACACTGCTCGCTAAAAATGGCGATACAACTGGGGCTAATGGTGAGCTTGACGCACCCGGTGAAGTCATCGTAAGAGGCAACCAAGCATACGTCAACAACTTCGATGCAGCATTCGGTGCTCCGACAATGGTTAATACCAAAGCCGATGCACCGGTTACTATCTCTGTTATTGATATTGACTAATCTGAATTCGCTCAGAATTTTGATGGTATTAGGGTTGGACTGATAGCGGTTGTCGAGAAAGCTACTTTGTGTGTCAGATGATGCTTTTTTTTGACATCGTCTATTGGTTTGAACGGTAAGATTTAATATCTCTTCTTCACGGAAGTGGTTGAATATGGCTGTGGTAGAAGTGCAAACTGGGAAGTAAAGAGAAAAATTTCAGGAAAGAAATGGTGGGCCAGCAGGGACTTGAACCCCGGACCAACGGATTATGAGTCCGCTGCTCTAACCAGCTGAGCTACTGGCCCAAAAGAGAACGGGGAGTTTAAGGGAAAACTCTCCGTTTTTCAAGATTAAATTACTTGGATGACAGTGAAAACTATTGTTCGTCTAGGAAGCTTCTCAATCGCTCAGAGCGTGAAGGATGACGAAGCTTTCTTAAGGCTTTGGCTTCAATTTGGCGGATACGCTCTCGGGTAACATCAAACTGTTTGCCAACTTCTTCAAGCGTATGATCCGTATTCATATCGATACCAAAACGCATGCGTAATACTTTCGCTTCGCGGGCTGTGAGCCCGGCAAGTACTTCGCGCGTAGCTTCACGCAAGTTTTCAGTGGTCGCTGTGTCAATGGGTGAATCTTGAATGGTATCTTCAATGAAATCACCTAAATGGCTATCTTCGTCATCACCTATGGGCGTTTCCATAGAAATCGGTTCTTTAGCGATTTTCATGACTTTGCGGATTTTGTCTTCCGGCATTTCCATGCGTTCTGCCAATTCTTCCGGTGAAGGTTCGCGACCCATTTCTTGCAGCATTTGACGAGCAATACGGTTGAGCTTGTTGATGGTCTCAATCATATGCACAGGAATACGAATGGTTCGCGCTTGATCGGCAATCGAGCGCGTGATTGCTTGTCGTATCCACCAAGTGGCATAGGTTGAAAACTTGTAACCACGTCGGTATTCAAATTTATCAACCGCTTTCATCAAGCCGATGTTACCTTCTTGGATAAGATCTAAGAATTGTAAACCTCGGTTGGTATATTTTTTCGCGATGGAGATAACCAAACGCAAGTTAGCTTCAACCATTTCCTTTTTCGCACGTCTGGCTTTGGCTTCACCAATAGACATACGGCGGTTGGCTTCTTTAATTTCGGCGATGGTCATATTGCTAGATTGCTCAAGCGTAACCAAACGCTTTTGACAGCGTAAAACGTCTTGAGCAAACTCTTCTAAACTTTCACCATAAGACTTGCCGCTCGCTAGATGCTGATCTATCCAGTTGAGGTTAATCTCGTTGCCTGGAAAGGTTGAGATAAACGCTTTACGTGGCATACGCGCTTTTTCAACGCATAGCTTCATAATTAAGCGTTCTTGAAGTCGTAACTCATCCATCTTGTCACGAAGTTGGATAACTAAGCGATCGAACTGGCGAGGAATGAGACGGAATGTCATGAAAAGCTCGCGCAATTCTAAAATAGCCGCTTTTGAAGAAGTATGGTTACGGCCAAATTTTTCGATGCAGTCTCGCGTTTGCTCGTAAACACGACGTAGTTCTTTGAAACGCTCTCTTGCTTCTTCTTCGTCGGGTCCGTTGTCTTCATCGGAAGACATTTCATCGTCTTCGTCTTCGAGTTCTTCGGCTTCGAGCTCAGAGCCAACATGGGAACCACCTGCGGCAACGGCATCGGTGAATTCACCTTCTTCTTCATCGGCAAATCCGGTGATGATATCGCTGAGTCGAATTTCTTCTGCCTCAAAACGATCATATTGATGCAGTAAACTGGCGATGGTTTCGGGGTAATCCGAGATGGCGGTTAAAACTTGTCGAATTCCGTCTTCGATGCGTTTTGCGATATCGATTTCGCCTTCGCGCGTGAGAAGCTCGACAGTACCCATTTCTCGCATGTACATACGAACAGGGTCGGTTGTTCTTCCAAAATCGCTTTCCACATTGGCGAGTGCCGCAGCAGCTTCTTCAGCAGCTTCTTCATCCGGTGCTGCTGTATCGCTCATGACTAAGTCATCAGTGTCGGGTGTGGATTCGAAAACCTGGATGCCCATATCATTAATCATGGCGATGATATCTTCGATCTGATCGGGATCAACGATATCGGGTGGCAAGTGGTCATTGACTTGCGCATAGGTAAGGTAACCTTGCTCTTTACCGCGTGCGATAAGAAGTTTAAGCTGAGACTGTTGTTGCGATTGATCGTTAGCTGACATTCGTACGATTCTCTAGTGTGGTTACTCACGTTAAACGAGTGATTATATAATCATAGAGGCTTATCGACAACATGATATAGGCCTCTAAGACATTTAAATGCATGGGTTAGTTAACTTATCGTCATAAAAAAGCCCATTTTTTGGCAAAAAAGCCAAAATGCCGCATGACTAGTGTTAAATACGACTCAGACTTCAAGATGGAGTTCATCTGGCTTAAATATTGGGTGAACTTTTCTCAAGCATGCCTTTTAGAATAGATTATGTCTTGTCACTTTGTTGATTGACTGACGAAGCTGTTGATGGATTGCGTCGTTTTTGTAATTTTAATAAGTGTTTAAGTGCTTGTTTTTCTTGAGCATCGAGTCCCTGGTGCTGCGCCTTAGTTTGCAGGGCTTCTAACTTTATGGATTCGGCTTCAAAAATCATGGCACGAATACAATCTTGGAATTCTTTTTCTAGTGTCGCGTCATCCCCAGGCCGTTCCCAAGTCGCTAATTGTTGGAGTAAAGCGTGGGCTTGATGCCCCTCCCATTCTGATAGCAAGGCCGCAGTATGTGTTTTCTCTGTTTCATTAATTCTGGCTAGCAAGCGTCCTAAGATTTCACTGCCTTTTAAGGGAAGCAGAGCAATTTTTTCTCCAGGAACAGATAACACTTTAATTTGGGCTGGATGTTGTAAAATCAAGGCAATGGCGCGGCGCATCGGAGTCATGGATAAATCGACATGATTGGATGGCTGTGGCGATTTGGCATTGGCTTGATTGTCTTCGAACGTATCTTGCCAAGTCTCTAAGTTGACTTTAAGTTCTTTAGCAATAGCATTAACAATGAGACTACGATAAAAATCGTCTTCAATTTTTTCCACTAAGGGTTTGGCCATGGCTACTATTTTAGCTTTGCCGTCGAGTGTTGAGGCGTCGGTTTGTAAGGCGAGTTGGTTAATCATAAAACGTGATAAAGGTGCGGCTTGTGATAATAACTTCAGAAAACCCTCTTTACCTAATCGGCGTACGGCTGTGTCGGGATCATCTTTGTCGTCTAAAAATAAAAAATGCAGCTCCTTTTCTCCGCGCACATGGGGAAGAGCCGTCTCGAGTGCTTTCCAGGCGGCTTCTCGGCCTGCACGATCGCCATCGAAACAAAAAAGGATACGATCGCTGACCCGAAACAGCATTTGCACATGCTTAGCGCTAGTTGCGGTGCCTAAAGCAGCAACACTATTGGTAATGTTATGCTGTGATAGGGCAATGACATCCAGGTAACCTTCAACAACAATCACTTCAGAAAGATTGCGTAAGCGACTGACGTTATCGAAGTTGTAGAGCTCGTTGCTTTTGTGAAAAATTGGTGTTTCTGGTGAGTTTAAATATTTAGGCTCGCCTTTACCCAAAACGCGGCCCCCAAATGCAATGACTCGCTGGCGCTTGTCTCGAATAGGAAAAATGATGCGGTGGCGAAAGCGATCGTAAGATTTGTTATTTTTGCGGGTTGCTAATCCACAGGTCACAATATCTTCTAAAGCATATTTGTGGGATAGTAAGTGTTGCTTGACGCCTTCCCATTGGTCGCTGACATAACCCACCCGAAATTGCTGGCAGGTGACGCCATCAAGTCCTCTTGATTGTAAATATTTAACGGCATCTATAGCATCTTTAGCTTTACGCAATTGTTGCTCATAATATTGAGCCGCTGTTTCCATTAGGGCATAAAAGCGTTGAAAATTTTCTGATTGCGGAGAAAGTTGTCGTGTGGCTGATTCTACTCTTTCCACTGGCACGCCGGCCATACTGGCTAATTCTTCAATCGCTTCAACAAATTCAAGGCGATCGTTTTCCATAAGAAAGCGTATGGCGTTACCGCTAGCGCCACAGCCGAAGCAATGATAAAACTGTTTGGTTTGATTAACCGAAAAAGAAGGCGTTTTTTCGTTATGAAAAGGGCAGCAAGCGACAAAGTTAGCGCCTTGCCGTTTTAAGGGAACACGCGCTGTGATGACTTCAACAATGTCGACTCGTAATAATAAGTCGTTAATAAATTCTTGAGGAATACGACCCGACATGAGTCAATGAGGCTCTCTCGATGTTTAATGAGGCGAGCTTCACAAAAATTTCTGTGAAGCAGCCAAGTTATAAAACTTGATGAGGCATTAAGATAACAGTTGCTTCACTTTGCCACTGACGGAACCCATATCGGCACGCCCTTGCATGAGTGGTTTTAAATGCCCCATAACTTTTCCCATATCTTGTGCAGAACTTGCACCTACTGCTTTAATAGCAGCGTCGATAAGATCGTCGATTTCTTCATCGGTTAACGGTTTGGGTAAATAATCTTGAATAACCAGGATCTCTTCTTGTTCTTTAGCAGCCAGCTCAGGGCGTTGCGCATCCTCGTATTGTTTAATAGAGTCTCTACGCTGCTTGACCATTTTATCCAGAATGGAGATACCGCGCTCATCGTCAACGCTGATGCTTTCATCAATTTCAACTTGTTTGAATGCGGCAAGAATAAGCCTGATAGTAGCCAAACGCTCTTTTTGTTTTTCGCGCATGGCCGACTTCATGTCTTGTTTCAATGTATCGATTATAGCCATAATTTGTTATACCTGTGCAGAGAAGTGAGCGGTAGTAAGAATTACTGCTTTAAAGAAGTCTGTGCTAAAGAGAATCTAAAATTCTCAGTAACTAGTGTTTAAGAGAGTAGCAAACGTACAATTGATACTCTGATGGATAGATCCCAAATTTGTGAGTATGTAAGCGCGAAACCGAGTTTAATAGGGGATTCGCACTTACTTTGCAGCAAAGCCTAGTAAGGGCGATTGCGAGACATAGACTCTCGAGCAACTTTTTTAAGGTGTCGCTTAACAGCCGCTGCTTTTTTACGCTTTCTGACAGAAGTGGGTTTTTCATAAAACTCACGACGTCTCACTTCAGCAAGAATCCCTGCTTTTTCGCAAGAACGTTTGAAACGACGTAAAGCAACGTCGAACGGCTCGTTATCTCTGACTTTAACTGATGGCATTCAATCTTCTCTCAATGTTTAGTTTTGCAATCTATAACTCAGTCATGGCCCATGACATGTATAAAGTATGGTCGAAATCTAACTTTTTACGTTTACCCATTGTAAGCTCAATCGTAATAAATTAAAGCTCTCAGCAAGATCATTGCTTTGTTGGGCTGAGCCAGACGTTGACACTGAAAGGAGTAAGGTGAAGTTCGCTTGCGTATACCCCAATCAGTAAGTTAGCCTACGAAGGGCCGCAATTATACTCTCATCAACAGCAAAAGAAAACTCTAGCCATCGAGATTATTGCGCTTTACGTTGCTTTTTATTTCACCATCCTTTCACCGTTAATAGAAAAAAGGAGTAAAGCCTTGAAAGTATTGGGTATTGAAACGTCTTGTGATGAAACCGGTATTGCTATCTATGATAGCGAAGTGGGTATCCGCAGTGAAGCACTTTATTCACAAGTCAAACTCCATGCTGAATACGGTGGTGTGGTTCCTGAATTAGCGTCTCGTGATCATGTTCAAAAAATTGCGCCTTTAATCAATAAAGTGTTAGCCGAAGCTGAGTTGGACTTGCATGAGTTAGATGGTATTGCCTATACAGCGGGGCCTGGACTTGTCGGTGCTTTATTGGTGGGTGCCTCTGTAGCCAAAGGCATGAGCCTCGCTTCCAAGGTTCCGGCTATTGGTGTACACCATATGGAAGGGCATTTGTTAGCGCCGATGTTGGAAACGCCAGCACCCAAGCCTCCTTTTGTTGCTTTGTTAGTATCTGGTGGACATACACAGCTCGTGAAAGTCAGTGACATTGGCGATTATGAGATTATGGGCGAGTCGTTAGATGATGCTGCTGGAGAAGCTTTTGATAAATCAGCGAAAATGATGGGTTTAGGGTATCCTGGTGGCCCTTTATTGGCTGCTCGGGCTGAGCGAGGCCAAGCTGGGGCTTATCACTTTCCTCGGCCCATGACAGATAGACCAGGACTTGATTTTAGTTTTAGTGGTCTTAAAACCTTTACTCTCAATACTTTTAATAATAGCGATAAAAGCGAAGTCGCCATCAATAATATTTGCCGAGCTTTTGAAGAAGCCGTGGTTGATACCTTGAGCATCAAATGTCGCCGCGCTGTCGAGTTGGCCAAAGTGAATCGCTTAGTGATTGCTGGCGGTGTTAGTGCCAACAAACATTTACGGTCAAAGCTTACCGATGAAATGCAAAAAAAGGGCGTGGAAGTCTTTTATCCGTCTTTACAATATTGTACGGATAACGGAGCAATGATTGCATTAGCTGGGTATTATCGCTTGTCTCAAAAAAACCTGCAGATTGATTCAAAGATTTGGGTGAAGCCCAGGTGGCCGATTTCTGATTTAGCGCCTTTGGAGCGATAACCTTAAGGATTACGGCTTAGAAGAAAACTCTCTAGAAGGAGAAGGTAAAGTAATTTTATGCTCATTACCTCGCCAAAGGGCAAGCATATTGCTTCTATGCCGCCAGATGATAAGAAGGGCCAAAACGGTTAGAGGTACCCATTGAGGTGAGTTATTGATGAATAACACAATGGGTAGGCTTATGGCACTGATTAAAGAAGCTAAAGAAGCATAGCGTGCCAAAATAGCTATGATTAACCAAATAATTGCTAATAAGGCAGCATAAAGCGGATGTATAACGATAAGGGCACCTATGGCAGTTGCCACGCCTTTACCCCCTTTAAACTGAAAGAAAATGGGGTAAGCATGCCCAAAAGTCGCGGTTAATGCAGCCATTCCCAAGAATGTTGAAGAGTCATCAACCAGAACAGCCGCCAAAACAACAGCGAGTACACCTTTCATGCCATCAAGCAAAAGTGTGGCTACCGCTGGCAAGGGCCCAGCAATGCGAAGTACGTTGGTTGCGCCAGGATTTCCCGAACCTTGTTGTCGGGGGTCGCCAAAACTGAAAAAAGAACAAATAATGATGGCGCTGGGCAGGGAGCCCAGGATATAGCAAGTGCCTAGAATAAACAGCAAAGTGAGATTGATGTCCATTAACTTTCCAAGGAGTTTTGCGCATGACTCTTATCATTTTATAGACTTGAATCGTCAGTGGAAAGCAGTAATATTAACGACTTTTCTGAAAATGCAATCAAAACAAAAGGTTTTTTGGCGTCTGGGTATGAAAAGCGCCATAATTGCATGATTCTCAAGTTGGAGCTTACGAAATGCTGCAAACGGGCGATTATCTTTTTGTCGAAAAATTAACGGTGGATGCAAAAATTGGTGTCTTGTCTTGGGAGAAAGCTGCCACACAAAAATTATTGGTCGACTTAACGCTCAATATGGATCTCACAAAACCGGGTTTATCCGATAATTTGGAAGATGGTGTCGATTATAAAGCCGTCACGGATTTAGTGGCAGCGCACGCACAAAAAAAACATTATGAATTACTCGAGCATTTTGCCGAGAGTTTAGCAACAAGGTTGTTTGAGCTCTTTCCTTTTACTTGCGTCAAGATCACAGTACATAAACCGAAAATTATACCCAATGCGGTAGGAGTCGGGATTCATATAACTCGAGAACGTAATGACATCTAATGTTTCAAGCTCCCATCATTTTTTGATTGGTGTGGGTAGCAATTTGCAGCCTGAGCAACATGTTCCACAAATCATTCAGCAACTTGTCAAACGCTTTCGGCCCATTCTCGTGAGTCGTCTGTGTTACACTCTGCCTTTTGAATTACAGACAAAAAATCGATTTATCAATTTTGTTGCTTATTTTGAATCGGTGATGACTCCTCAGCAGGTTAAAGCTTACTTTAATCATGTCGAGGAGAAGTTAGGACGTGACCGAAGTGCGGCTAATCGTCGGTGGGTTGACCGTCCTGCAGATATTGACATTTTAAAAGTCGTGACATCACAAAATTGGTCAGATTGGTTATGCGATGAAGCTCCAAAGTTTTGTAAAACGTTAGCTCCTTATTTACAGGGTATGGCGCAAGAAGTGGTCGGTGAATTATGTGGCAAAAAAGCTGCACTTTCTGATTGCCCCTACTTTGAAGTCCGTTTAGAGCAAGAATTTTTTGGCGCTCATGTGTATTGGGTTGGCGACAAGATATCTGCTTAAAAAGGTTTATCGATGACAGATTCTATTTTTGAAAAACAATTGAAACAGCAACTTGCCACTTTAGGTCAAGTACCCTCATTGACAGAGGCACAGACGACCCAAGGTGTTAAAGTTCTCAATGCTTTAAAAAGCGCTATGGGCAATGATACTTGGTCTTTTGAGAGACTGATGGGCTTTGCCTTGTACGAGCCAGGTTTAGGCTATTATGCGGCAGGTTCTACCAAGTTTGGTTTATCGGGTGATTTTACTACCGCCCCTGAAATTTCGCCGTTATTTTCGGGAGCTGTTGCTAGGCAGTGTGCGCAAATTTTACAAGAGTTGAATGGCGGTGAAATTCTTGAAGTAGGTGCGGGTAGTGGCAAAATGGCCGTTGACATTATGTTGGAGCTGGAACGTATAGAACAGTTGCCTGAACGTTATTGCATATTGGAGATTTCAGCCGATTTGCAAGAACGACAACAACAGCAAATACAAGCTTGTGCCCCTCACTTATTTAAAAAATTTGTTTGGATGACGCAATGGCCTTCTGAAGCAATAGAAGGCATTATCCTGGGTAATGAACTTATCGATGCCATACCTTGCCAATTAATGAAAATTCAAAATGGTGAGCCTGTTGAAGTGGGAGTGTCTTGGTCTGCTGGTGGTGAATTAATGCAAACGCCGATGGCTTCGGCATCACAAGAAACGCAAAAGTGGTACCAACGCCGCCGCGATCAGCGAGCAAGGTTACCCGAAGGTTATCTTACAGAAGTGCATGTTCAAGCTTGGGCATGGTTGCAAACGGCTGCAAAGGTGTTGCAACAAGGTGCGATTGTTTTAATAGATTACGGTTTTCCTGATCAAGAGTATTATCATGAACAGCGCGATCAGGGAACTTTGATGTGCCATTATCGCCATCATGCCCATGCTAACCCTCTAATACTTTTAGGTTTACAGGACATTACTACACATGTGGATTTTACAGAATTAGCTGAAGTTGCTGACAAAGCCGGTCTGCATGTTGCGGGTTTTTGCACTCAGATGTCTTTTTTGATGGCGATGCAAGTCACGCAGCATGCAGAACGTTTAATGCAAACAGATCCTGAAAAAGCGATAAACCTTTCCCAAGGTTTAAAAAAGATTCTTATGCCTCAAGAAATGGGCGAATTGTTTAAGTGTATTGCTTTTACCAAAAACATTACCCAGCCACTCGAAGGTTTTATGTTACAGGATATGCGTGCTCGGCTTTAATGCTTTTTATATGAAACCCTATTTCTCAATCATCTAACATTTCTTACATTATTGAAAGACTAAGCAACAAAGGCTTTAACCATGACATTATTTGAGATTATTATTCTTGCCTTGATACAAGGCATTACCGAATTTTTGCCAGTGTCGAGTTCGGGACATTTAGTGTTAGGTTCGCAATTGTTTGGTTGGAAAGATCAAGGTTTAGCTTTTGATGTGGCCGTGCATGTGGGAAGTTTATTGGCTGTTCTGGTGTATTTTCGAGAAGAAATTATTGGGATGACACGTGCTTGGTTTCAATCTACTTTGCAAGGCAAGCATTCTCAAGAAGCTAAACTGGCGTGGTATGTCATTTTAGGCACTATTCCCGTAGGGTTGATTGGCATTATTGCCAATGACTTTATTGAAGAGCACTTGCGTAGCGTGACGGTTGTGGCTATTACGATGATAGTATTTGCGCCTTTTTTATGGCTTGCCGATCGTTATGGTCGACGAAACAAGACCGTTGACAGTATTTCATTGCGTGATGTGATGATTATTGGTTTCGTGCAATGTACCGCGTTGTTGCCGGGCGTATCGCGTTCAGGTGCCACTATGCTTGCTGGCTTAGGTTTGGGCATGACACGTCAAGCCAGTGCGCGTTTTTCATTTTTGTTATCAATACCTGTGATCTTATTGGCTGGAGGTTATCGTGGCTACAAACTTGTCGCGCAAGAAGCCCCTGTCGACTGGGGAGCGATTTTTCTAGGTATGGGAATTTCTGCAATCAGTGCTTATATCTGTATTCACTATTTTTTAAAACTTTTAGACAATATTGGTTTCACGCCTTTCGTCTATTATTTGTTAGGTTTGGGAACAATTCTTCTATTCATTTGATGAAAAAATGCTCAAGGTGTTTTTACAGACAGTATCACAACGAAAGGCAGGAAAATGCCCTAGCAATAACTTGACTTGTAGGAAATATCACTACAAACTTGACGGCAAGGTGTGAGTATATGATTACGAGGAAGCATTGATGGGCAGAGAAGTTATCTCCGTCGAACTAACAAGCAGCATGAAAAGCTTTATTAATGGGTTAGTGGACACGGGCCGTTATCAAAATAAAAGTGAAGTGATGCGAGAGGCCTTACGGTTGCTCCATGATAAAGAAGCGACCAGTGACCTAACGCAATTAAAGCAAATGATTGCTGATGGTTTAGCGAGTGGGAAAGGGCAATACAACGATTTTGACACTTTCGTTGAAGCAATGAAAAAAAAGCATGGTTGAATTTGAAACGACTGTTAAAGCGGATTCGGATTTGGAAAGCATTTTTGAGGAGGGGTTGCAGCGATGGGGCTGGGATCAAGCAGTTAACTATTCAGGCCAATTATTCAATGCATTTCGTACGCTATCTGAACAACCGCATATTGGCACTAAAGCCAATTATCTCGCAGAGAATTTGTTAAAGTTTCCTGTGGGTTCTCATTGGGTTTATTACAAACCAAAAGGTTATCGCATTCAAATTGTCAGAGTTTTAAAGCAAATTATGGATGTTAATGTTGATTACTTTGTCGATTAATTTAATTCCGGATGCCATCTCTCACAATTTTTTAGATAATCTTCCATATCTTCTTCATGTATAGGGCGAGAATACAGAAAGCCCTGTGCATACTCGCAATTTAAATCTTGAACTTTATCAGCTTGTTCAGATGTTTCTATACCTTCAGCGACGACTTTAACTTGTAAATCTGTGGCCAATGTTTTAATTGATCTGACAAGTGAAAAGTTTTTATCTTGCTCCTCAAGATGATTAACAAAGGAACGATCAATTTTAATAATAGAAATCGGGAAGTGATGTAAATAGGATAAGGACGAAAACCCCGTACCAAAGTTATCAAGCATAATGTGTACTGAGTTTTCATGTAATTGTTTTAACGCTGTACAGGCCGCATCAAAATGATTAATGAGTAGGGCTTCAGTAATTTCCAAATAAAGACAGGAGGAGGGTAATTGATATTTCTTCAACGTCATTAAAATATCGTCAACAAAGGTATTTTGCATAAACTGTTGACTAGAAATATTGAGGCTAACTCCAATATGGTTCAATTGTGGAAACTGTTTGCGCCACAGGCATAAATTTTTTAAAGCTTTGCGAAGAATACATTGCTCTAAGCGTTCAATGAGACCGGTTTCTTCAGCAATAGGAATAAATTCGTTAGGGGCAATGACGCCATGCTCATTGGTGTGCCAACGAGCCAGTGTTTCAAACAATAGAATGCGTCGTGACTTCATATCGATGACAGGTTGAAAATAAACGTAAATCTCGTCATTTTTCACGGCTTCATGCAAGAGCTCTTCAATCAGAATGCGCCGTGTAACCTGTTGTAGCATCGTATCGTCAAATGCCGCGAAATTGTTGCGTCCTTTTTCTTTTGCATGGTATAGCGCTGTATCTGCATCCCTTAAAATTTCTTCAGAAGACGAAGCTCCTTCGTAGCTGGTTCGAATGCCAATGCTTGTGGAAGAAACGATGGAATTTGCTTTAATCTCGAAAGGCACTTGGAATGCGGCGAGCACACGATTTGCTATATCTTGCATATTTTGTAAAGAATTTATTTCGTTTAAGAGAATACAAAATTCATCACCACCAATTCGAGCTACGGTATCGCTCGGACGAACACAATCTAGTAGCCGGTGGGCGACTTCTATCAAAAGTAAATCCCCAATAATATGCCCTAAACTATCGTTAACCAGCTTGAAACGATCCAAGTCAAGGTAAAATACAGCAAATTCGGCGGAACCTTGCCGTTGATAAGCTTTGATCGTGTGCTCTAGACGATCAATGAATAAAGCGCGATTGGGTAAACTGGTCAGAGCATCATGAAAAGCATCGTGTTTGAGTTTTTCCTCTATTTTAATTCTCTCCAGTATTTGTTGCTCCAAAACACTGTTTGCGGCTTTGATATGTTGTGTTCTTTCTTCAACACGTTTTTCAAGTTCCTCGTTAGCTGCTTTCAACTGCGCTTGTGCCGTCTGCATTTCTTGTTGCTGTTTAAGACTGCTCAGCGATAGACTTAATAATTGTGCGATAAAAATCAAAAGCTGTTCATGATGGGCTTGATAACAAAAATGCCCATTGTGGTGATAAGCGATCAATACACCCAGTACTTTGCTTTGGTGCTGGAGAGGAACGCCGATGTAACTGGTATGCTCTTTAGAGGGTACAACATGCTGAGATTTAGAGGTCACATCAGACGACTGAATGATTGAAGTAACAGGTTTATTGATTTCTAGCATATGTTCAATCATTTGAGTGCGGAGGTAAGCCATGTCCTTGGAAACTTCTTTTGGGAAATGATATTCACCTTCAGAGCTTGGAAAGCTGTCTGTGTAGAGCAGAAGTGTGAGTCCATCAACAGGTAGTAATGTCGCAATAACTTCATGTATTTTTTGAAAATTTTTGCCTAAAGATTCTTGGGTAAAAATAATTTCTGAAATGTTACGAAGTGATTTAACAAAATACGGGCAAAACTCTTGGTTGTTTTCTGAAAGATTTTTCTCGCAACGACTCAAATTTTCAAGCGACTTTTTCACATGTACTATCTCAATTGAAAACTATAAGAAAAAAGTGGTGTACACTTTTAAATATAGCTGATAGTAAAAAATACAAAGCGTTTATCTGTTGACAAGCGTTAAAAAGCGTACCAAAGGTTAATACCCTTAATACTTACCGTATTGTTGGAATTGAGCTATGAAATTGATTCGGCATTGTTTAATGGCGTCACCAATTGCCTTGCCGGATGATTGGCTTTGTGTAATGGCTGACAAGTCTAAATTTTGTAACCCTGAAAATAGCCTACGAAAGAAAGTAATTTGTGGATAAACGGGGAGGGGATTCTCTGTTCTTGCCATAAAAATGGCTTGGCAAGCCAATAAAATATTGAAAAATTTCTCGGGCTTCCTGAAAGCATCGCTTTTTTGAAACGTTGTTAATATTTCTTCTGCACTTTGTTCAAAAACACTATGTATTGGATGATAAACGGTAGCGACATTCATTGCGAGTTGTGAAAAAGTATTGGGGATTTTTAATCTTTGTACCATTATCTTGATGGCTGCTTTAGTATTTTTTTCGTCATCTGCATGACTGGAAAGATTCGAGGAATGTACATATTTTTTATCTAAATTATGACACAAAGCAGCAAATTTTATGATAGCTTGTTCCGAAAGTTGGGTAGCCTTGTCCAGAGCCTTTAATGAAAATATTCCCTCTGCAAAGTGAGGAGCTGCTGTTTGCTGTACGCTAAAGAGCGAATCAACTTCTGGAATAACTTGTTGGAGCGCTCCACAATGTCGTAATACTTTAATAAAAGTACTGGGGTTTTTTTCATTGAGAGAAAGTTCCCATTCACGCCATACCCTTTCAGGTGTTAAGTGAGTCATTTCACCACTCTTTACAATGTCTTGCATCAGAATTAGGGTTTCTGGAGCCACCGTAAACCCTAAATGTTCAAATCTTGCTGCAAAGCGCGCTACACGCAAAACGCGTAAAGGGTCTTCCACAAAGGCTTCTGATACATGACGCAACATTTTGTTTTTTAAGTCAGCTAGGCCATGGTAAGGATCAATAATATCGCCATTTTCATCCTCGGCAATGGCATTAATCGTCAGGTCTCTTCGCTTAAGATCCTCTTCCAGCGTCACATCTGGTTCGAAGGAGCAAATAAAACCATGATAACCTTGGCCTGATTTTCGTTCAGTTCTAGCAAGTGCATATTCTTCTTTTGTTTTTGGATGAAGGAAAACAGGAAAATCTTTACCAACTGCTTGATAACCGAGCTTTAACATCTCTTCTGGCGTTGAACCAACCACCACCCAATCGCGATCTTTTTCTGGGCGTCCAAGCAACTTATCTCTCACAACTCCACCGACTTTGTAAATCCTTGCCATGCGACCAACCTTTTTACTTTCTTATTTTAAAATGATGCGAAAAAATGAGCGAGTGGACTCTATTCGTCTCTCTCTAGCCAAGAAAAATAACTGCCAAACGTCACTTTTACAAGGTATTTGCCACCATTAAGCCTTATCGTTATTATCGTGAAGTTTGCTTACTGTGAGATTTCTGACACTTTACTCTTTGTAAATACAGGGTCACTGCACTGACTTGCAATAAAAACTCGGTGTTTATCATGAAAATATGTATGAGAGATTTTTGAACTCATTGAATAAAAAACACTTTTCAGAGATCTTAGACTGCTCGGCCGTGAATCGAATTTAGCTAAACTGAAAATTTTCATAAGCTAGAAATGGCTTTTTACAATGGAAATTGGAAACCATTCACCAATTCAGTATGATGGCAGAAAAGCCAAACACCGATTTTTGTTTTAGGGAAATATGAGGTTGAATGATTAATGTATAACCAGTTTTTTGGGTTAACAGAAAATCCCTTTTCTATTGCGCCGAACCCACGCTTTTTGTATATGAGCGATCGTCATAAAGAAGCACTCGCGCACCTTTTATACGGTGTCAGTGAGGGTGGAGGCTTTGTGATGCTAACAGGAGAAGTCGGTACAGGAAAAACAACCATTTGTCGTTGTTTGCTGGAGCAGCTCCCTGAACATTGCGAGCTTGCATTTATACTTAACCCTAAGTTAACTAGTCTTGAGCTTTTAGCTTCGGTTTGTGACGACCTAGAGGTGGCTTACCCCAAAGACTCGACCAGCGTTAAATTGTTAATGGATGCGCTTTCTCGCCATCTCATAAAAAAACATGAAGAAAATAAACGCATCGTGCTCATGATTGATGAGGCACAAAATTTAGAAGCTGAAGTTTTAGAACAAATACGGTTACTCACTAATTTAGAAACCAATACGCAGAAGCTTTTACAAATCATTTTGATAGGTCAACCAGAGCTTAAAGAATTACTGAGCAAACGTATACTTCGTCAGTTGGCCCAGAGAATTACGGCCAGATACCACCTTGAACCATTATCAGAAGATGAGACACACGATTATGTGCAACATCGTTTGTCTGTGGCAGGCCAAGATACCAACGTATTTACGAGCAAGTCGATTCGGTTGTTGCACCATATTTCTGGTGGTATCCCACGTTTGATCAATTCGATTTGTGATCGAGCTATGTTAGGAGCGTATGTTCAAAACAAGCGAGCAGTTGAGCCAGCTTTCATAAAAAAAGCAGCTAAGGAAGTATTAGGTGATCAAGCCAAGCAATTAATAACAAGCGCCCCAAAAAATAAAGCACGACAAATAGCCGACAACGATGACAGCGATGATGAGGGTAGAAAGTTTTCTCTGCCTTTTATCATCTCCATGACCAGTTTAGCAACGCTTATGGTTGTTGCTGGCATACTTTGGAAAACAGGACTGGTGAATATTGAGAGCGCTTTTCCTACTCATGGTGATACCGCTCCCGTTACTCATGACCCAGCCACCACATCACAGTTGACGCAAACAGCATCCGAAGAACCGCTGTTATTAGAGCAGCCATCTGATACCACAGAAGTTTTTATAGAGGCTTCAACAAGAGAAGATGGTAAAGAGCAAGCCAATCAACCGAGTGATGAACCGGCTTTGGAGATACAAGAAAACCGAGAGCCAAATCTTAATAACGGCGATATGGCAATGTCGTCGTCTCAAGAAACTTCCGTAGATAACGCGAGTGATAGTGATAGGGTTCAGTCGGTTGAAGCACAAACGCTAACCACTCGCGAGCCTGATGTGTCGCTAGACATGTCTCTTGCGAATATTGCTAAAACCTTATGGGGTAAACAAAGCTGGGATCGAACCAGCCACAACACGATGCAAAATCTCTTTCAAATTTGGGGTGTAGAATATAAAGCGCTTGAGCATGGTATGCCGTGTAAATTTGCACGAACGCAAGGTTTACGCTGTGATTATGGATACGGTGACTGGGATAAATTGATGACACTCAATCGTCCAGCCGTGCTGAAGTTTATTGCAAAAAATCGCGGGCAATTTTACGGATTATTAGAGTCGGTGGAAAGAGTGAATGATAATGTTAAAGTGACGTTGCGTTTAGGGCAAGAGAAAGTGGTTCTCTCTCAAGAAGTCATGAATGAGCTCTGGTCTGGTGGTTATACCTTGTTGTGGCAAGTACCGCCTCATTACAGTTCTCCCATTGGTAGAAAATCAGCCGGAAAAATTGTTACGTGGATTAGTGAAAAACTAGCGGCCATCGCCGGAGAAGATACATACGACGCGGTTGACCGTTATGACACTGCTTTAGGAGAACGCATTAAAAGCTTTCAAAAAAACCATCTTTTATTACCTGATGGCGTGGCTGGCGCACACACGATGATTATTATCAATAACTATGTTAACCAAGAAATACCGAGACTTTACCACGGAACGCAAGCCCAATGGTTTGCTCAGAGGGGGAATCCGTAATGTCATATATTTTGGATGCACTTCGAAAATCTGAAAGAGAGCGACAACGAGGTAATGTACCAAACTTGGCTTCTGAACACAGACTTGATCTGGTAGAACAACCAAAACCTCCGTTGTGGCCTTGGGTATTAACTGGGGTGATTTTGGCTTGCACAGGCATCATCAGCTATGTTTTTTGGCCAAAGTCAGACAAGGTCGTTACACCTATTGTAAAAGCGCAGCCATCCACTCCTTCATCTGAACCTGTTGCAGCGGCGAATACTTCCGAAGCCAGCGCTGTTGTGGCTATGACATCACCGGGCAATGTCTTACCGCCACTATCTAATCCACGTCCAGTGTATCCGGAACTTACTAAAAAACCTTCTCAACCACCAAAGGCACAACGACCAGAGACATCTTCGCCGGTAAGCCCCGTTCAAAAAGCCATAGTTGCGCCTACAACACAAGCGGATATTGATATACCTGATGAAATAGTAAAACCATCGGCGGACAGTCCCTTAGCGATTATCCCAAGTATTAATACACTGGATGACTCAGTGATTGATCAAATACCTGCTTTTGAATTTTCGACCCATATTTACTCATCGGATAGCCAAAAAAGTTTTGTTATTATCAATGGAAAAATGTTAAGTGAGAAACAAATGGTAACCGAGAATATGCGTTTAGAGAAAATTTACCAAGGACACATCGTATTAAAAATCAATGATGATGTCTTTAAAGTAGAGTCGCTAAAATCATGGACCCCTTAGTCTTAGATTCAAGAATAAGCCTATTCCTTAGCCGTTAAGTTTACTATAATCGACAAGTTTTATGGTAGATGCTGTTTTACCCTGTATTTGTACACCAGGTTCTGGGTAAATTTAAAGAGAAAGAAGAGTCACATGAGCGCTGTCGCACATTTAAAACCTAGTCGAGAAAAATCAATATTGAAACGTCATCCATGGATTTTTACGGGGGCTGTAAGAACCATTAGTGGAAAACCTGAGTCGGGAGAAACGGTTGATGTTTACGCCAATGATGGGCAATGGTTAGCAAGAGCGGCTTATTCCCCAAAGTCACAAATTCAGTTTAGGGTTTGGACTTTCAATTTTGATGAAACAGTCGATAGAGAATTTTTTCAACGCAAAATATTTGACGCTATTAAATCCCGAGAAATACTGGGTTATGCGAAGCCTAGTGCGGGTTACCGTGTTATTGCCGCAGAAGCTGATGGATTGCCGGGTTTGGTCGTGGATTGTTATGACAATTGTTTGGTATGCCAGTTTCAAGCTTGTGGTGTCGATCGTTGGAAATCAACAATTATCGAAACGCTCAAACATTTCTTTCCTGGTTACTCTATCTATGAACGTTCCGATGTTGAAGTGCGTAAAAAAGAAGGTTTGGTGGAAGAAACTGGCTTGCTGGCAGGTGCAGAACCGCCTATAGATATTGTTTTTTCTGAAGGTGATACGCAGTTTTACGTTGATGTGCGCAATGGCCATAAAACCGGTTTTTATCTTGATCAACGTGTTAATCGCGAAATGGTCAAAAAGTTTGTTAAAGACAAGTCGGTACTGAATTGTTTTTGTTATACCGGTGGATTTGGTGTATATGCTTTGGCTGGAGGCGCTAAATCGGTAACTAATGTCGATTCTTCGCAATATGCTTTAGACTATGCGGTGAGAAACACCGAGCTTAATGCGCTAAATCTATCACAATGTGAATTTATCAAGCACGATGTTTTTAAGTTATTACGAGAATTTAAAAATGAACAGCGGCAATTTGACGTCGTCATTTTGGACCCGCCAAAATTTGCAGACAATAAATCACAGTTAGATGGTGCAATACGCGGCTATAAAGATATTAACATGCTTGCGATGGATATTTTAAAGCCGGGTGGCATCCTTTTCACGTATTCTTGTTCCGGCCTGATGAGTAATGAATTTTTTGTTAGAGTTGTTGCTTATGCTGCAATGGACTTACAAAAAGATGTTAAAGTGTTGCATCGTTTATCGCAATCCCCTGATCACCCTTACACCTTAGCGTATCCCGAAGGGTATTATTTAAAAGGTTTGGTTTGTCAGGTGACTTGATCCTTCTTATAAGCTTCAATGAGTTGTCCCGCAATCGAAAACGCTGGAGGATACTCAGGTAAGTCATCAATTGGCCACCATTTCGCTTCGAGTAGTTCCTCTTCATCCAATTGTATATCGCCAGCTGCATATTCGGCGAAGTATCCGAGCATTAATTGATGAGGAAATGGCCAAGATTGACTACCCATATAACGTAGATTATGAATACTTAATCCGACTTCCTCTTGAACTTCTCGATGTACTGCTTGTTCTGCAGATTCACCCGCTTCAATAAAACCTGCCAGTGTGCTGTAAATTTTTTTATTGCCATAACGTTTATGATGAGCAAGTAGGACTTGATTACCACGATAAACTAAAACGATGATGCAAGGAGCAATTTTCGTAAAATACTGAGCCTCGCAATTCGTGCAGGTTGCCACGGTTTTTATCAAATCGTGCTTTAACCTGTGTCCACAACGATGACAAAATTTGTAACTCGTAAACCAATGAACCACTTGTAGGGCTCTGCTGATTATGACTGTTTCATCAACGAAAGTCGTACTAAGCAGAGCGGTTCGATAAGGCATGGATTCGAACTGTTTGGAGTCTGGTTTGTCGGAAAGAATGAGTGCGAAGACCGGAGTATTATCGTAGTGACCAATAAATAAATGGGTTCCCATTAATTGTGGGGCTTCCGACTCTTCAAACCAGAAGTGTTGTGCTTTATGCGGTAAGTAAACTAACGTATTTTCAAAAAATGCGATAATAATACGGGATTTGCTTGGTGCGTTTGAACATGGTGTAATGGCAAATCGATTTAATTGCGGTTGAATGAGCATGAAATATTTATCTTTTGTTAAATATTAAGTTTTTTTGACACTTGGTTTTTTTGTTAACAAAAAAGTCAAAGATAATGGCGACTATTTGGTCTGACCAGGGTTTAGATTTTTCATTATAGAATGGCAAGTTAAATAAAGGCCATACTTTAAATTTAATGTTCGCTTATTTAATCATTCATTTTCAGTATCCTTAATTCTGTCAATTTCAGTGTAAACGAGAATACGTCAGTGTTGTAATACATTGAAAAAAATTTTTACTTAACGTGTTCTCAAATATTAATCAAGGCTAAAGTAGGCTAGCATGAAAAAACAAACGCAGTCGTCATATGACAAAGAAGCATTAATTGCTTGTGGGAATGGTGAACTTTTTGGACCGGGTAACGCCCAGTTACCGGTGCCTAACATGCTAATGATGGATCGTATTACGCATATCAGTGATCAAGGAGGTGCTCACAGTAAAGGAGAAATACGTGCCGAACTCGATATTCACCCACATTTATGGTTTTTCGAATGCCATTTCCCAGGAGATCCGGTGATGCCGGGTTGTTTGGGGCTCGATGCGATGTGGCAGATGCTAGGTTTTTTCCTCGCTTGGACTGGTTTACCTGGTAGGGGCAGAGCATTAGGTGTGGGTAAAGTAAAATTTAGCGGGCAAATTTTGCCAACTGCTAAAGTGATCGAATATCAGATTGATATTAAACGGGTAATTTCTCGCAAATTAGCGGTGGCGATTGCCAACGGTATTTTAAAAGTTGATGGAAGAACCATCTATGAAGCTAACGATCTTCGTGTTGGGTTGTTTACATCGACAGATGGTTTTTAAAAAAGTTAAGAAGGCTATTAACTATGAAACGAGTAGTGATTACTGGGCTAGGTATAGTTTCGTGTATTGGTAATGATAAATCGACGGTAACTAATGCATTAAGAGAAGCGCGTTCTGGTATTTCTTCAATGCCAGAGTATGCTTCAAAAGGTTTTAGAAGCCAAGTGGCGGGAGTCGTTGATCTCGATATCGAAGCTTTGATAGAGCGCAAAGCACGGCGATTTATGGGGAAGGCCGCCGCTTATGCTTTCGTTTCTGCACAACAAGCGATTGCTGATGCTGAGTTACCACCAGAAATGGTATCTAACTATCGAACCGGTATTGTAATGGGAACGGGAGGTGCATCGACTTGGGATCAGTATGCTGCCGTTGAAGCTTTTGAGCAAAAAGGTCTCAAACGTGTGGGACCTTATGTGGTACCTAAAACCATGTGCTCTACAGCGTCAGCCTGTTTGGCAACGCCTCTAAAAATTAAAGGGATCAACTACTCGATTTCTTCAGCTTGTGCGACTAGCGCCCACTGTATTGGCCATGGTTACGAACAGATACAAATGGGCAAACAAGACATTGTCCTGGCTGGTGGCGGTGAGGAGGAAAGCTGGATATTAACGATGATGTTTGATGCCATGGGCGCGTTATCTTCGAAATATAATGATAATCCCAGCACTGCTTCACGTCCTTACGATGCCAATCGTGATGGTTTTGTGATTTCAAGTGGTGGTGGTTGTGTGATTCTTGAAGAATACGAACATGCCAAGGCTCGCGGTGCCAAAATTTACGGAGAACTTGTTGGCTATGGCGCGACATCGGATGGACATGATATGGTCGCTCCCTCTGGCGAAGGAGCGATACGTTGTATGCAGCAAGCACTTTCAACGGTAGAAGGCACGATTGACTATATTAACACCCACGGTACTTCAACGCCCGTGGGCGATGTGGCAGAGATAAAAGCGCTTAAAGAAGTTTTTGGCTCAGAAATGCCGTTGATTAGCAGCACGAAATCGCTAACGGGCCACTCATTAGGGGCTACCGGTGTGCATGAGTTTATCTTCGGTTTGCTAATGATGGAAAATAACTTTGTTGCCAGTTCAGCAAATATTGAACAACTTGATGCTGATGCTGAGGGACTGCCCATTCTGACATCGCCTAAAATCGATCATCCTATCCATCGTTTTCTGACCAATAGTTTCGGCTTCGGCGGAACGAATGCGACGCTCGTAGCGCAACGAGTTTAGCTTCTTTTGAAAGCGATATTGGGTGATTACGGGGTTTTTTAAAAGGACAATGTGGTAATAAAAATGCGTGTAATCGATGCTTGGCAGCGGGTGGTGATAAAGGTGGGTAGTGCGCTGCTAGCGCCTGATGGTGAGGGATGTAGCACACGCTACCTACTCACCTTAGCTGAGTTTGTTATTTGGTGCCGTAAACATCACAAGGAAGTCCTGATTGTATCATCGGGTAGCGTTGCAGCAGGACGAGCGCTGGTAAAAAATCAAGCCAGCAACAAGCTGACGATTCCCGAGAAGCAAGCCTTGGCATCCATTGGTCAAAGTGAATTAATGGCATTTTGGCAGCGCTTTTTTGATTTTCCTTGCGCACAAATTTTATTGACCATGGATGATTTTCAAAATAGAGAACGCTATCTCAACTCACGTAACACCTTATCCCAATTGCTTGATATTGGTGCTTTGCCTATTATTAACGAAAATGACAGTGTGGCGACCGAAGAGCTCAAAGTCGGTGATAATGATAATCTGGCTGCTGATGTGTCGGTGCTAGCTAACGCTGACTTATTAATCATTTGTTCAGATGTTGATGGGCTGTATGATAAAAACCCAAAAGAATACCCAGATGCTAAGCTCATCAATAAGGTATCGCAGATTAATGAAAGCATCCGTAAAATGGCGAGTTCAGCTACCAATGCGGTTGGTACAGGTGGCATGACGACAAAAATTCAAGCTGCAGAAAAGGCCACTGAAAAAGGTATTAACACCATTATTGTCAACGGTTTTGAGGCAGAAACTTTCACAGCGCTCAAGCGTTCTGAAAACCCCGGCACTTTTTTTCAGCGTTTGCAGACACCGCGAGCGGCAAAAAAGCATTGGCTTTATCATTCGACAAAGTCAGCAGGTTGGATTGAAATCGATGATGGGGCTTTAAAAGCTATTACTGAGCAAGGTGCTTCTCTATTGGTTGGAGGCATTAAAGGCCACTCTGGGCGTTATCAATGTGGAGATATTGTCGACATTCTGAATCAGCGCAAAGAGTTGGTTGGAAAAGGCATGATACAGTTTGATCAAAAAGAGATTGAGAAAATCAAAGGGTGCCAGCGTGATGACATAGCGCAACGTTTGGGATACGTGGCATCCCCTTTGGTGATTCACAGAAATGATATGGCATTAACGTTATCTAAGGAATAAAGTGAGGAGAGAATAATGACTCAAGACGCTGAAAATCGTTGGCAAGCTCTAGCAAGAGCGACCAAGCAAGCCTCGCGTAAATTAGCGACTTTATCGGCAAATGAGAAAAACATGTTGCTCCGTGAAATGGCTGTCGGTCTTGAAAGTCATATTGATACCCTAAAGACAGCTAACGCGAAAGATTGTGAATTAGCGAAATCGAAAGGATTAAGTACGGCATTAATTGACCGCTTAGTTTTAGATGAGGAACGTATTATCGCAGTGGCCTCTACTTTGCGTGAGGTGGCTTTGTTACCCGATCCTGTGGGTAAAATAACTGAGAGTCATTTAAGACCTAATGGAATACGCGTGGGACAAGTGCAAATTCCACTGGGTGTGATTTTAATGATTTATGAATCACGCCCTAATGTCACGGTGGATGCCTCTGCACTTTGTATCAAGTCCGGTAACGGTATCATTTTGCGTGGCGGTAGCGAAGCTTTTCATTCCAATCAAGCTATCGTCAAGATTCTCAAGCAAACACTAGAGGATCAACAACTTCCTACGGACATGATTGGCTTCATCGATGATACTGATCGTCAAGTGATGAACGAGCTACTCACATTCAAGCAAACTATCGATTTAGTCATTCCACGTGGTGGGAAAAACCTGATTGAATATGTCAGTGAAACTAGTCGAATTCCGGTGATTCAGCATTATGAAGGAGTGTGCCATCTATACGTTGATCGTTACGCAGATGAGAAAAAAGCGGTCAATATAGCGATAAATGGCAAAGTCCAACGCCCAGGTGTTTGTAATGCATTAGAGACTTGTTTAATTGATGCCTTAGTGGCTGATGAAATGCTGCCCGAAATATGCCAATCCTTGATGGATGAAGGCGTGGAAATCCGCGGTTGCCGAAAGACTCAAAAACTCTTCCCCGAAGCTAAAGAAGCAACAGAAGAGGATTACTATGCTGAATATTTGGATAAAATTATCGCTGTCAAAGTGGTGAATAGTTTGAATGAAGCGATCGAGCACATCATGCACTATGGCTCCAATCACACAGATGTTATAGTCACCGAAAATTACACCCGTGCAAAGCGTTTTGTTGAGGAAGTAGACTCATCCGTAGTGATGGTTAATGCATCTTCACGATTTTCTGATGGTGGAGAATTAGGCTTAGGTGCAGAAATTGGCATCTCAACATCTAAACTTCACGCTTACGGCCCCATGGGCTTGGAATCGTTAACCACGCGTAAATTTGTCATTGAAGGTAATGGACAGATCCGCGATTAAATCCTATGCAAAAATTTTTACCCGACACCCTTTCCAAATCAACTTTTGATGCATTGTAAAGGGAAATCGTCAGAGAAAAATCTTCTGCCTTAGGTGTCGCAGGGAAGAAATTAAGCCAAGCCTTAGAAAAGTATGAACAAGCAGATCAAGAACAACAACAAGTTTTCATTCATGACGTTTCAAAAAGCCTTTATGCACTGATATTACAAAGAGAATTTAATGGTTTTCATCAGAACAATATTGATTGGATAAAGGCTCATTATCAGATTCCAGAACAGGCTTTTAGATTAATGGGAAGCTTTTAAATCAGCCTTCTTTTTCTCTTTTCGAATTCTTCTGCAGTAATAATACCTTTTACTTTTAATTCATGAAGTCGTTCGAGCTCTTTGGCTATATTCGTTGTATATAAAGTACTTTGACTCATTAAGCTCCAAATCAACGCAATTATCCATCCTATGCCGAAAACCATACCCCCAAAAACATTCAGGAGTATGATAAATAATCTATGAGGATGATTTTTTGAAATCGCAATAATCGAGGGAAGAAAAATTAAGGGAAGAAAAATAGTAATGAAAATTAAAAGTTGCCAAATACTTATACCGCCCATCAGTTTATAAACCTCATACAATTTTACGTTGTTTTATTTGAATAACTGGTGATAATGGTATCACAACTTTTACGTTGTTTTTGGTAAAAACAATTTGTCCAGTAAGTTCCTTATTTTATTAAAGATATAATGATTTGCTATGGTTTAATGCTAAAAGTCTCCAGATACAATTTAATAAAGCGAGGCACTAGATCACTGACACGTCTGGGTTCTGAATGCGTTAAAAATACCATCCCCATGTCTAAACGACGGTTAAAAACCATCTCTACACGAAAGCCTTCAACCCATCCTCCATGGTGGACAAATCCATTTTCGCCTTTGAATTTAAAGGTTCTCCAGCCTAAAGCGTAAGCTGGATCGCTGGCGCTTTTCCAGGAGTTCTTTTTAAAATGTGCGCGCTCTCTGGTTGTTTTAATTGCCGGCTGCTGTATGGTATCGAGAGTGTTAAGGGTAAGAACTTGAGGGTAGTGACCTAGTTGCGCTTTTAACCATTGCATCATATCTTTAATGCTCGCGTTAACGCCAGCAGCCGGACTTAATTGATAATAATTACGCTTTGGAACAACGGCTTTCCAAAAACCTTTGCCTACATGTCGATGCGGTGTTGCACGGTTTTGTTCTGCTAAGAAATTTTTCAATCCAAATGAACTTCTCTGCATACCCAAAGGGGTAAATAGTTTGTCCTCAACAATTTTTTCGTAAGATGAATTGCTAGCTTTTGTTATCACGTCACCCACTAAACTATAAATCACATTTTGATAGCCATAACACTTGCCTGGTTGGCAAATAAAATCGACTTTATACAATTGTTTTAAGATTTTTTGATAAGGCACATTAGCCTCAATTAAATTCGTGTAAGAGTGAGGCATCATGCCACTGGAATGTGATAAAAGATGTCGAATGGTCAATTGAGATTGATATTCTGAATGGCTCAGTTTCAAGTTGGATAAATAATGCGTTATTTTGCTATCAAAATTTAATGTTTTATTTCCGAGAATAGCAACAGCGGCAGGAGTAAAAGTTTTAGAAACGGATGCGAGGCGAAATACCGTATTTTCATCAATTTTTTCTGTTGAGCCTAATTGTCTAACTCCCTCCGTTCGAATAAAGCTTTCGCCCTCAACGAAATAACCGACAGCGTAGCCTGGTAATTGTTTATCAAAGTTTAAGCCGAGATACTCTTCAAAAGCGTGCTGTAATCGATTGGTAGTGGATGAAGAAGCGCCAAAACAGAGGCTGGAGAATAATAATAGAAGTAGTACAAAAAATTTCATTTCAGTTACCTGAATTGTAAATGGTTAAGTAAGTTGCATGAAGCTCGATGGTGAATT